>JAUSCU010000032.1 GCA_030651065.1 Candidatus Omnitrophota bacterium
TCATCAGCGCGTGCCAGTCGGCCACCATGAAAAAGCAGTCGTACTTCTCCTGGAGGTCCACCCAATTCTTGAGTGCCCCGACCAGGTGGCCGAGATGGAGAGGGCCCGTGGGCCGCATGCCGGAGAGAACGCGTTGACGCATAAGGGCTAAAGTTGTTAGAGCTTTTGGGCGATTTGCTGGACTTCAAATGCCTCGATGACGTCGTCCGGCTGATAGTCGTTGAAACCGGACACCGAGAGGCCGCACTGGATCCCCTCGGTCACCTCCTTGACGTCATCCTTGAACCGCTTAAGAGTATCGACCTTCCCCTGATGAAGCTTCTCCTGGCCGCGCCAGACACGGGCGTGGGCATTCCGGAGGATCTTGCCCTTGATCACCTGGCAGCCGGCTACCGCTCCTACTTTCGTGACGCGGAAGACCTGGAGTACCTTCGCCCGGCCGAGCGACTGCTCGATCAGTTTCGGCTCCAGCAAGCCCTCCAGCGCGGCCGTGATGTCGTTGACCGCCTCGTAGATGATCCGATAGAGGCGCACGTCGACCCGCTCCTCCTTGGCCAACACCTCCGCTTCGGGCGTCATCTGCACGTTGAAGCCGATCACCACCGCGCTGGAAGCCTCCGCCAACAGGATGTCCGACTCGTTCACGGCGCCGACCGCCACATGCAGGAACTTGAGGCTCGCCCGGTCGGTGGGAAGTTTTTCCAGCGACCCGCGCAGCGCTTCGGCCGAGCCCTGAACATCCGCTTTCAAAATAAGGTTCAGGCTCTTAAGCTTCCCGGCTTCCATCTGCTGGTGGAATTCCTCGAGCGTCACCGCCCGGCGGACCGGCTCTTTCGATTCCCTGAACTTCTCCTGGCGGGCTGTCGCGATCTCCCGCGCTTGGCGTTCATCCGGCGCGGTCAGGAAGGTGTCCCCCGCTTTCGGAACACCGCCCAGGCCCAGCAGTTCCACCGGTGTGGAGGGACCGGCCTCTTCAAGCCGGTGCCCGCGCGCGTCCAGCATGGCGCGGACCTTGCCCCAGACAGTTCCGCTGACCACGGCGTCGCCGACCCGCAGCGTGCCGTTCTGCACCATCACATGCGCGACCGGGCCACCCCCCTTGGTGAGCTTCCCTTCCAGCACGACGCCGCGCGCCGTGCGCGTTGAGTCGGCCTTCAGCTCCAGCACCTCCGCCTCCAGCAGGATGGCTTCCAGCAGTTGGTCAATGCCGGCGCCGGTCTTGGCGGAGACCGGGACGACGATCGTCTTGCCGCCCCATTCCTCGGACATGAGCCCGTGCTCCATCAGTTGCTTTTTCACCCGCTCCGGGTTGGCGCTGGGCTTGTCCATCTTGTTGAGCGCCACGACGATCGTGGCCTCCGCCGCCTTGGCGTGGTCCAGAGCCTCTTCGGTCTGCGGCATGATGCCGTCGTCAGCGGCTACCACCAGCACCACGATATCGGTCACGTTAGCGCCGCGCGCCCGCATTGCCGTGAAGGCCTCGTGGCCCGGCGTGTCCAGAAAAGCGATGGTCCCCTTGGGCAGCATCACCCGGTACGCGCCGATGTGCTGCGTGATGCCGCCGGCCTCTCCCTCCACCACGCGGGTCTGCCGGATCGCATCCAGCAGCGAAGTCTTGCCGTGGTCCACATGCCCCATGAAGGTGACCACCGGCGGGCGAGGTTTGAGCTTGGAGGAGTCCTCCTCCTCATGCCCGGCCTCAATCTTCTCTTCGAGCGTCTGCATGCGCTCGTACTGATAGCCGTAGATCTTGAGCAGCTTTTCCACCGGCTCTTCGGTGAGCAGTTGGTTGATGGTGGCCAGCACTCTCATCCCCAGCAGATGCTTGATCAGCTCGCCCGGGGAAACATAGATTTTTTCCGCCAGCTCCTTGACCGTGAGCGGAACTTTGAGCGCCAGCGGTTTTGAGGGAGCGGCCGCGGCCGCCACCTGGACCGGTGCCTCAACTTTGACCGGGGCAGGCGTGGAGACCGGAGGCGGAGCCGAAACCAGCGGTGGAGGCGGAATAACTTGAACGGCCGCCGGCGAAGGTGCTTCTGGCGGTGGCGCCTTTACAGGCGCGGCAGCCGGAGCCGGGGGTGCTTTCACAGGAGGCTTGGCAACCGGAGCAGGGGGCGCGGACGAAGGACGAGTCTGGGGTGGAGGAGGAGACACCACCCGCATCACGGGAGGAGCAGGCGGCGGAACAACCACCGCGGGTCGAGGCGCGGCGACCGGAGCCGGTTTTTCTGCCAGAACCGGCTTTGCTGCCCGAACCGGCCTCGCGGCCGGAGCTTTCGCTTTCGTTGGGGTTTTCTTAGCCGCGGCCGGCTTAACCGTTTTGGTCTTTGAAGCGGCCGGCTTTTTCGGCTTAGGCGACGTCCTAACAGCACTCTTACGCGGGCTGGGCATCGGACCCCTCCACGGGCACAACCGGAGGATCGGGAGGAATCTCCGGCTGAAACTTCTCCACGATCTCCCGAGCCGCTTCGATCAGTTTCTCAGCGGTCTTTTCTCCGACCCCCTTGATCGCCGTCAGGTCCTCGACGCTCAGGCGGGCCAGGATGTCCACCGACTTGTACCCTTTCTCCTCCAGGGCTTCCTTCATTTTCGGTCCGACACCGGGCAGATCGGCGATCGAGAATTTTGCCAGTTCTGCTACTTGCGCGCGGGTCCGGACATCAATGTCCACGCCGGTCAGCCGGGAGGCCAAGCGGACGTTCTGCCCCTTTTTACCGATCGCCAGCGAAAATTGGTCGTCGTCCACCAACACCTCCACGCGCCGCTTGTCGGAGGAAACGTGGATCTCCGCCGTCTTAGCGGGCGAGAGGGCCGCTGAGACGTACTCCTCCAGCTTCGGGCTCCAGCGGATGATGTCGATCTTCTCGCCGTGCAGCTCCCGCACGATGTCCTTAACCCGGGTGCCTCGCATCCCGACGCAGGCGCCGACGCAGTCAATCTTCTCGTCCTTCGAGGTCACGGCAATCTTGGAGCGGTCACCCGCCTCGCGGGAGATGGACTTAATCTCCACGATCCCCTGGGCGATCTCCGGCACCTCCAGCTTGAACAGCTCCACCACGAGATTCGGGTTCGAGCGGGAAAGGATGATCTGCGGGCCCTTGGCCGTCTTGTTAACCTCGATGCAATAGGCGCGGACGCGGTCGCCGGGACGGAAGCTCTCCTTCGAAGACTGCTCCCTCTTGGGCAGCAACGCCTCGGTTTTCCCTAAATCCACGATGACGGCGCCCCGGTCGAAGCGATGCATCGTCCCGGTGATCAGCGTGCCGGCCCGGGGGGAAAATTCGGTGAAGATGACGTTGCGCTCCGCCTCCCGGATCTTGTGGAAGATCACCTGCTTGGCTGTTTGCGCCGCGATCCGGCCAAAGCTGTTATCGGTCTTTTCCTTGCCGTCGGAGAAGATCCTGATGGCGCCGGTGTCGCGGTCGATCTTCACCGTCACATCGGCCGTGGCAGACCCCATCGCCTTGCGGGCCGCCGAAACCAAGGCAGCCTCCACGGCCTCAATGATCACCTCCCGGTCGATTCCCTTCTCCCGGGTCAGGTGGTCCAGCACCGCCAAAAACTCCGCGTTCATTTAGATTTCGATCTCCTGTACCGCGTGGTGGATCTGCGAAAAAGGGATTGGAAGCTTTTCTCCGGAATCCAAACGGAGCATGACCGCTTCCTCATTCACGCCCAGCACCTCGCCCCGGTGCTCTTGCCGGTCCGCCACCGGCACCGAGGTGCTCACCTTCACCCGGCGTCCGATCACCCGCTCGAAATCGGCTGCCGTCTTGAGCGGGCGGTCCAACCCTGGGGAACTCACCTCCAGCAGGTACCGGTCCGGAATCGCGTCGTGCTCTTCCAGCACCGCGCCGATGGAGCGGTTCAAGCCGCTTACCTCGTCGAGCGTGATGCCGCGCGCGGTGTCCACCAGACAGCGCAGCGTCAAGCGGCCGCCGCCCGGATGGCAGGTCAATTCCACCAGCTCAACGCCGCGGCCAGCCAGCAGCGGCCGAATGAGCTCCCGCACCCGGTTGAGAATCTCCGTCTGATCAATCATCCGAAAAAGCCCCTAGAATAAAAAAGTGGGAGACGGCAGATCCGTTCCCACTCTCACGAACTAACTTTTATTATCCGGCGCGGGGTCGCTTGCTGTCAAGCTCCGTTTTGCTGGGCAAGCAGCTTTTTGAGACGGGAAACCACTTCCGAGGTTTTCAACAGGGTCGGTTCGGCCTCTGTTCGAAGTTTGAACTCCACTGATTCTTTCTGTAACGTCTTCTCACTCAATAAGATACGGATCGGGAAGCCGACCAGGTCCGCGTCTTTCATTTTCACGCCGCCGGAGACCTCCCGGTCGTCTAGGAGCACCTCCAGACCGGCCTCCAGCGCTTCCCGGTGGAGCCATTCGGCCGCCTCCCGGGCGGGGGGATTGATTGGAACGATGACCGCCTGGTAAGGGGCAATGGAGACCGGCCACCGGATCCCGGCCTCATCCTGGTGCGTCTCGATGACCGCCGGCAGGATCCGGGAAACCCCTATCCCGTAGCAGCCCATGATGAACGGTTTCTGTTTTCCGTCCTCATCCAGGAAGTTGGCGTCGAGCGCCTCCGTGTATTTCGTTCCCAGCTTGAAGATGTGCCCCACCTCGATGGCCGGCAGCTGCTGGAGAGGCTTCCCGCACTTGGGACAGGAATCCCCCACCCCCTGTTTAGCGGCGCGGTCTTTCGAGGCCGCGTAGGGGCAGCCGGAGCAGCGGACCACGGTGTCCTCGCCGTTTTTGGAGAGGACCATGAACTCATGCGAATCGTCGCCGCCCATCACGCCGGTGTCCGCCTCCACCGGGATCGCCTCCAGCCCGCAGCGGGAGAAGATCCTTAAGTAGGTGTCGTACATCCGGTCGTAGTTGACGTTGAGGCCCGCCTCGTTCCGGTCAAAGCTGTAGGCATCTTTCATCAGGAACTCGCAGGAGCGGATCACGCCGAAACGGGGCCGCGCTTCGTCCCGGAACTTGGTCTGGATCTGGAACAGGGTTTTCGGCAAATCCCGGTAGGAGCGCAGCTCACCGGCGATCAATTGGGTGATCACCTCTTCATGCGTGGGGCCGAGCACCATCTCCTTGCCGTGCCGGTCCTTAAAGCGGACCATCTCCGGCCCCATCTTCTCCCAGCGGCCGGACCGCTTCCACAGATCGGCGGGCTGCAGCGCCGGCAGCAAAACCTCCAAGGCGCCGGCCCGCGTCATCTCTTCCCGGATGATCCGGGTGACCTTCAGCAGGACCCGCATCCCCATCGGGAGATAGGAGTAAGTGCCGGCCGAGAGCTTGCGGATCAAGCCGGCCCTGAGCATCAGGCGGTGGCTGACGGTCTCCGCTTCAGCCGGGGTTTCTCTCAACGTGGGAATGTAAGCTAAGGACCAGCGCATCAGGGGTCGATCCACTTTCCGTTCTTTTTAATCAGAGAGATCAGGCGGTCGCCGGCCTGCTCGGAGGGGACGCCTCGCTCCACCATCTCTTTGCCGATGTAGAGGTTCACCGTTCCGGGCGATCCGCCGACGTAACCGAAGTCGGCGTCGGCCATTTCGCCGGGGCCGTTGACGATGCAGCCCATGATGGCGATCTTGATCCCTTTCAGGTGCAAGGTCTTGGATTTGATCCGCTGAGTGACCGGCTCCAAATCGAATAGCGTCCGGCCGCAGCCGGGACAGGCAATGTACTCCGCCTTCACGGAGCGCAGCCGGGCCGCCTGCAGAAGGTCGTAAGAGAGGGTGAGGATCCTTTGCGCCGGAAAGCGGGAACGGATCACGATGGCGTCGCCGATCCCGTCCACCAGCAGGCCGCCCACCTGCACAGCCGCCTCGATGAGGAACGTCACATCATCCTGCTCAAAGCGGCGGGCGTCCCAGACCAGCAGAACCGGGCGGCGGTCGCCTTGGCTTTCCAGCCGGCGGGCGAGAAACCTTCCCTCATGGAGAAGCTCCTCCGCCTGGAGGATGTTGAACTTAGACCCCACCGCCTCGCTGTCCGGGAGGACGAACTCGCAGGGGGTGTCCTTTCCCCCGGCCTGCCGCGGATGGGCGTAATCCCCCTCAAAGAGCCCCACCTTGACCGGTTCTTTTCCGCCGATCACCTGCATCTCGAACAGGGCGGGCTGGGTCGGGTGGCGCTCCCATTGGAACGGGCGGACCGGCGGCGCCATCGGCTTGGCCGCGGCCCAGCGGCCTTCGGCCCACCGGGCGAGCGCCGCGGCGACCGGGACTTCCCGGACCGGATCCTCGGTCAGAGAAACGCGGATCGTGTCGCCGATCCCCTCTGCCAGCAGAACGCCGATCCCCATCGCCGACTTGATCCGGGCGTCCTGCCCCTCACCGGCCTCGGTCACCCCAAGGTGCAGAGGATAGGCGGCCCCGTGCTTGTCGAGCGCGTCGGCCAGCAGGCGGTTGGCCTGCAGCATCACCACCGGGTTGGAGGCCTTCATGGAGAAAACGATATCGCGGAAGTCCAGAGATTCGGCGATACGCATGTACTCCAGCGCCGACTCCACCATGCCGGCCGGCGTGTCGCCGTATTGGTTCATGATCCGGTCGGAGAGGGAGCCGTGGTTGGTGCCGATCCGGATCGCGCGGCCGAGGGTTTTGCATTTCTCGACGAGAGGCGTGAAGTTCTTGGTGATCCGGGCCAGCTCTTCCTGGTACTGCGAACCGGTGTATTCCCGCTGCGCGAACTGCTTTGAATCAGAGAAGTTACCCGGGTTAATCCGGACCTTCTCAACGTGGTCAGCCGCTTCCAGCGCCGCTTTCGGATTGAAGTGGATGTCCGCCACCAGAGGGACCCGGATCCCCTGCTTCGCGAGAACCTCCCGAATCTCCCCGAGCGCCTTGGCTTCGGTGGTAGTCTGCGCGGTGACGCGCACGAGGTCGCAGCCGGCTTCCGCCAGCGCCTTCACCTGGGCCGCGGTCGCCTGCACCTCCTGCGTGGTGGTGGTGGTCATGGACTGCACCCGCAGCGGCGCTTCCCCTCCTATTTGGAGGGAGCCCACCTGGACCGGAAGGCTTTTCCGACGGATCACTGGAACAACCCCATCAACCTCCCTCCGATATTGAAACGGAGCAGGTCGTTATAGGTGACGACCGTCAGCAACAGCAGCAGTAATCCTAAACCGACGCGAGTCATCCGCTCCTGGGTCTGCGAGCTGACCGCCTTCCCGCGCAGCTTCTCGACGGCCAAGAAGGCCAGGTGCCCGCCATCGAGTACCGGCACCGGCAGCAGGTTGAACAGCCCGATGCTGGTGCTCAAGACCGCGATCAGCTGCAAGAGGGGCGTGATCCCTTGCGCAGCCACCGCGGCGGTGATGTGGAAGATGCCGATCGGGCCGGTGAAGGATTCCTTCATCGAGAGCCCGCCGGTGGCGATCGCCCAGAGAGACTGCAGCGTCGCGTGGGTTAGGAACCAGACCTGGGAGCCCGCCTTTAAAAAAGCGCGCGGCGGAGAGTAGCGCTGGATCCGGACCTCATCGGAGGGGGTAATCCCCACCATGCCGGTCCGCGTCTTGGCGCCGAACAGGTTGGTCCGCTCGATCACCTTGGGCCGGATGATCTGGGGGAACGTTTTCCCATCCCGCTCCACGGTCAGCGTAACCGCGTCGGGCCGCGCCTGGATCGCCAGCGTCATCTGTTCCCAGGCGTCCACCGGCTGGCCATCCACCGCCAGGATCCGGTCCCCCACTTTCAGGCCGGCCTCCGCGGCCGGGTAGCCCTCGATCACGTTGCCAACACGGGAAGTGAAGATCGGCGACCCGGCCATAAAGACCCCGAAGAACAGCAAGAAACCGAGCGCGTAGTTGATCAGCGGCCCGGCCAGCACGATGAGGCCCCGTTCGATCACGGAGCGGCTCCGGTATTCCCACGGTTTGGACGCTCCGCCTTGCCCCTCCTCCGCCTCGCCGGCCAGCTTCACGTAGCCGCCAAACGGCAGCAGGCTCAGGACGTACTCCGTTCCGCTCCTCGTCCAGCGCAGCAGCAGCGGCCCGAACCCGAAGGAAAACCGCTCCACCTTGACGCCGATCGCGCGGGCGCAGATGAAATGCCCCCACTCGTGGACCAGGATGATGAGGGACAGTGTGAGTAAAAAAGCCAACCAGGAATTCATGAGTTTTTGACCTCCTCGCGGGCCCAGGAATCGGCCTCGAAAATCTGCTCCAGCGACGGGTTCTGCACCGGCCGGTGTTTGCGCAGGACCTTCTCGATCACCGGGGCCACCCGTGTGAAAGGCAGCTCGTCCCGCAGGAAGGCCTCCACGCAGGCTTCGTTCGCCGCGTTGAGCACCGCCGGGAGCGTTCCGCCACCCCGGGCCGCCTCGTAACCCAGCTCCAAGCAAGGGAATTTGGCCCGGTCCGGCGACTCAAACGTGAGCTGCTTTAAGGCCACCAGATCCAGCGCCGGCAGGGACGAGGTGAACCGGTCCGGATAAGAAAGGGCGTACTGGATCGGGATCCGCATGTCGGTCACCGCCAACTGCGCCAGCACCGATCCGTCAATGAACTCCACCATTGAATGGATGATCGCTTCCGGGTGCACCACCACCTCCACCTGTTCCGCCGAAAGGCCGAACAGGGCGCGGGCCTCAATCACCTCCAGCGCCTTGTTCATCATTGTGGCGGAATCCACCGTGATCTTCGGCCCCATCTTCCAGCG
>JAUSCU010000035.1 GCA_030651065.1 Candidatus Omnitrophota bacterium
CGGCCACCTCTCTCATCCAGGTGGCGGGGCGGGCCGCTCGGCACCTCAACGGCAGGGTGATCCTCTACGCCGACCACGTCACTGATTCGATGAAACAGGCGATGCAAGAGACCGACCGGCGCCGCAGGATCCAGCGGGAGCACAACCTGAAGAATAACATCACCCCCCGCTCCATCCAGAAAGCGATCCGGGAAGGGATCGAAACGGTTTCCCAGGAGGAGGCCGGGGAGGTAGTGCGGGAAGCGGCCGGCTTCAACCCGGAGCAGTTCGACGTCGAGGAAGCGGTGGCGGAGATGGAGGAAGAGATGGAAATGGCGGCGCGCAATCTCCACTTTGAGCGGGCCGCCGCGCTGCGGGACCAGATCGCCGGCCTGCGCAAAAAAGGGATCGCCGGCCTCGCGTCCGCTGAGCCGGCTCCCCAACGGAGAGGAAAATGGAAGAAGCGATCCTCAACGCGCTGAAGAACCGGCCGGGAGAGTTCGTCTCCGGCGAGGAACTCAGCCGGATGGCCGGCGTCTCCCGGACGACGATCTGGAAAGAGATCGAGAAACTTCGCGCCGAAGGATACAAGATCCTGGCACAGCCGCACAGCGGCTACCATCTGGTGGCCGTCCCGGACCGGTTGACGGCGCAGGAGCTTTCCTGGAACCTGCGGACGGAGAAGATCGGCCGGCGGATCTACGCGTACGACACGACCGACTCCACGATGGATGTCGCGCAGCGGCTGGCGGCAGCCGGCGAGCCGGAGGGTTCGGTGGTCTTTGCCGAGGGGCAGGGACGGGGCCGCGGCCGGATGGGCCGCACCTGGATCTCTCCGAAGGGGAAGGGGATCTACTGCTCCGTGATCCTGCGGCCGCCGCTGCAGCTGACGGAAATCTCGAAGATCACGCTGATGGCCGCGGTGGCGGTGGCCCGCGCGGTGGAGGCGGCAACGGGCTTGAAGCCGGAGATCAAGTGGCCGAACGACCTGCTGATCGGCGGCAAGAAGCTGTCCGGCATCCTCACCGAGTTGAATGCTGAACTCAACCGGGTCAATTACGTGGTGCTGGGGATCGGCATGAACGTCAACACGCCGGCCGACAAGCTGCCGGCCCACGGGACCTCCCTCCTACAGGAGCTGGGGGAGAAGGTAGACCGGCTGGAGCTGGCCCGCCAACTGCTGGGGCAAATGGACAAGACCTACATCCAATTTCTGCGGGAAGGGATGCCCCCGGTCCTCGAAGCCTGGCGCCGGTTCGCCGGGTTCCTCGGCCAACGGGTGCGGGTGGTCGTGGAGGGGCGCGTGCTGGACGGCCAGGCGCTCGACGTGGATCCGAGCGGCGCATTGCTTGTCCGCACGGACACCGGCCTGGTAGAATCGGTGTCAGCTGGGGAGGTGTTATTAGTCAGGTGAAAAAAAGTTTTCTTGCTGCTTTCTGCTTACTGCTTTCTGCCTTCTCTGTATCCGCGGAGGAGCAGCGTCCGGTCCTGGTCCTGGAGGTGAAGGGGGCCATTGATCCGGCGGTCGCCCGCTACGTGCTGCGGGGCTTAGAAGAAGCCCGGCGCCTGCAAGCCTCCGCCGTGGTGCTGGAGATGGACACCCCGGGCGGGCTGGACGGCTCGATGCGCAAGATCATCCAGGCGGTGCTCGATTCCCCGGTTCCGGTCATCACCTACGTCGCTCCCGCGGGGGCGAGGGCCGCCTCGGCCGGGGCCTTCATCGCGGTTGCTTCCCACATCGTGGCCATGGCGCCTGGCACCAACATCGGCGCCGCCCATCCGGTGCAGATCGGCGCCTCCGAAAAAACCTCCTCCGTGATGAACGACAAGCTGACTAACGACGCGGTCGCTTACCTGCGCTCGATCGCGCAGGAACGGGGCAGGGACTTAGAATGGGTGGAAGCGGCGGTGCGGGAGAGCCGCTCCTCCGGCGCGGAGGAGGCGGTGGAGTTGAAGATAGCCGATTTCATCGCCCGCGATAGGGAGGACCTGCTCCGGCAGGCGGAGGGCTGGCAGGTGAAGACCGTCTTCGGTGCCGCCGCCCTCTCGCTAAAAGGCAAACCCCTGCAAGAGCTCCCGGTCTCCCTGATGGAGAAGATTCTTCACCAGTTGGCCCACCCGAACTTGGCTTACATCCTGCTGCTGCTGGGCATCTACGGGCTGATTTACGAGCTGGCCACGCCCGGCGCGGTCTTCCCCGGCGTCGTGGGCGCGATCTTCCTGGTCCTGGCGCTGGTGGCGCTGGAGACCCTGGAGGTCAACTGGGGAGGGATCGCGCTGATCGCCCTCTCGCTAATTTTCTTCATCGCGGACATCAAGCTGCCCGGCTACGGCGCGCTGACCGCCGGCGGCATCATCGCCTTCGCGCTGGGCTCGGCGATCCTGTTCCCCGGCGCCCGGATCTCGCATCTGAAGCTTCCCTGGACCACGATAGGCGCGGCGGTGCTCCTGACGGCCGCTTTCTTTCTGGGCATCGTGGGGGCCGGCGTGCGGGCCCTCCGTCAAAAGGTGACCAGCGGCACCGAAGGCTTGATCGGCTCCGAAGGGCTGACGAAGACCGACCTCAGGCCCTCGGGAATGGTGCACGTCAAGGGGGAGGACTGGCAGGCCCGCGCGGCGGGATTTGTGAGAAAAGGGGCGCGGGTACGGGTAGTTCGACGGGAAGGGTTAACCGTTCATGTTGAGGAAGTAAAGGAGAGCGTTTAATGGATACCGGCCCCATCGTTTTTTTGATCCTCGTCCTCGGGTTGCTTCTGCTGGTACTCTCGGTCATCCGGATTGTTCCGGAGTACAAGCGGATCGTGGTCCTGCGCCTGGGGAGGGTTCTCGGCGCCCAAGGGCCCGGCGTGGTCATCATCTTGCCGGTTATCGACCAGCCGGTCACCGTGGACCTGCGCGAAACCTTCCTGGAGATCCCGCGGCAGACCTGCATCACCAAGGACAACGCTCCGATCTCCGTTGATTTCCTGATCTACTCCAAGGTGGTGGACCCGGTCGCCTGCGTGGTCCACGTGCGGGACTACGCGGGTGCCGCCATGGGAGTGGCCACCACCACGCTGCGCGCCGTGGTGGGGGACATCCCGCTCGATGACGTGCTGGCCAAGCGGGATCAGATCAACGCGGTTTTGCGCACCAAGATGGATGAGGTCACCGAGCGCTGGGGCGTCAAGGTGACCTCGGTGGAGATCCGGGAGATCTCGCCGCCGAAGGATGTCCAGGATTCCATGAACAAGCAGATGGCCGCCGAGCGGGGCCGGCGCGCTGCGGTGCTCGAGGCGGACGGGCAGAAACAGGCGAACGTCACGGTAGCCGAGGGAGAGAAATTGTCGGCCATCCTGAAGGCCGAAGGCGGCAAGCTGTCGTCCATCCTCCACGCGGAGGGGAACCGGCAAGCGGCGATCCTGAACGCCGAGGGTTACGCGCTGGCGCTGGCCAAGATCTTCGAATCGGCCAAGAACGTGGACGCGAAAACAATGTCGCTGCAGTACCTGGAGGCGCTCAAGTCCATCGGGGCCAGCCCCTCCACGAAGTTCCTGATCCCGACCGAGCTGACGAATCTTCTGACCCCTTTCAGCGAGGCGGTGAAACATTCCACGAAATGACCATTTTTTCGAACTGCGCCGCGATCTCTCTGGGCCTGTGGGTCGGCGGATTGAGCTTCGGCGCTTGGCGCCGTGACGTCGCTTCCGCCGCCCTAGACCGATGGGGGATGATCTGGGGCGGGGCGGCCTGCTTCTTCCTCTATATGGCGCACTCTCTTTTCTTGGAGTTGCCGGCCGCCGTGATGTTCCTGCTGACGCTCCATGCCGGGGTGGTGCTGCACCCCCAGATCACCGACCTCCAGCGGCAGATCGCTGACCCGAAATATGCCGGCACCGCCCGCCTGATGAAACTGCAGTACTGCTTCGACCGGCTGCACCGCCGCTCCGACCAACTGCGCGGCGCGATCCTGCTGCTCGGATGGTTCAGCCTGGGGCTGATGCCCCGGCTTCTCTGAGATGGCCCTCCAACCGCGCCTCTCTAAACTGGTCAGCGTGTCGGGCGATCCGCACCGGCTAGCCCTGGCTTTCGCGCTGGGCGTCCTGCTCGGCGTGCTCCCCGGCACCGGCGCTTTCGTCGCCGCCGGGGTGGCCACCGGCCTCCAGATGAACGTTCCTCTGGCGGTGGCCGGCGCCTTGGTGATCAACCCGCTCACCGCCCCGATCATGTATGGCGCCAGCTTCTTGCTGGGACGTTGGATGCTGGGGGACGAGGTGGCCAAACATCTGATCGTCCGGATCGGGCTCACCACGGCTGCCGGCAATGTGATTCTGGCGTTCGCCCTGGCGGTGGCGGGGTATACCGGGGTCCTCTTATTCACGCTCTGGCTCCGCTCTAAGAAAGGCCGCCGTGCTTCTCGCCGTTGACGTCGGCAACACCAACATTACCGCCGGCCTCTTCCGGGGCGCCCGGCTGGTGGCCCGGGGCAGGGTTCCAACCCGCGCGTCTTTGCAGGCCCTGTTTCGTTCCCTAAAGGCGCGGCCGGGGGATGTGGATCGGGTGATCCTTTCGAGCGTCGTCCCGAGCGCGACCGCCTCCCTCAAGCAGGCCCTGAAGCGGATCCACCTCAAACCCTGGATCCTCGGAGAGAACCTCCGTGCCCCGATCAAAAACCGTTACCGTGTCCCCTCCCAAGTGGGGCAGGACCGGCTGGCCAACGGGGTGGCCGCTTTCCACCTTTACGGCGGCCCGGCCATCGTGGTGGATTTCGGGACGGCGGTCACGCTCGACCTAGTCTCCGCCCGGTGCGAATATCGGGGCGGGCTGATCGTGCCCGGCATGGGCATCGCGCTGGAGGCGCTGGTTTCCCGGACGGCCCTGCTCCCTAAGATCACTCTCACCCCTCCGTCCGAGTTTCTCGGCCGGGACACTCGCCAGAGCATGCGCAGCGGCCTGTTCTACGGCTACGGAGCGCTCTGCGATGGGATCGTCGCCGGCTTGATCTCCCAACACGCCCCCAAGGCTCGGGTGATCGCCACCGGCGGCCACTGCCGGCTCATGGCCCCTTATTGCCGGTCTGTTCAGATTGTGAACCCTGATCTGACCCTTCAGGGTCTTCGATTTATTCTTGACAGAATCCCCCCCTCCCGCTAAGATAACAAAAGAATTAGCACTCTTCAGCACCGGCTGCTAATTAATTCTGCTGTTTCCGAGTCAAACTCGATCTGAATCTAGGAGGTTTACAGTTCTGATGGCTATTCAACCACTGGGCGATAGGATTTTAGTGAAGTCGTTGGAAGGGGAAGAAAAGTCTCCGGGTGGCATCATCCTGCCGGATGTGGCCAAGGAGAAGCCCCAGGAAGGGAAGGTTATAGCGGTCGGTAAGGGCCGGCTGCTGGAGGATGGAACCGTCAAGCCCCTCGAGACGAAGGTAGGGGATACGGTCCTTTACGCCAAATACTCCGGCACCGAAGTCAACCACGAGGATAAAGAGTTCCTGATCCTCCGGGAAGACGACATCTTGGCTGTTCTTAAAGACGCGAAGAAGTAACACACACCCGAATCAAGGAGGTTTTCTGAAATGGCAAAGCAACTACTCTTCAATGAGGAAGCCCGGCGCGCGATCCTGCGCGGCGTGGAAACCCTGGCCAGGGCCGTCAAGGTGACGCTCGGTCCCAAGGGCCGCAATGTGATCCTGGACAAGAAGTTCGGCTCCCCGACCATCACCAAGGACGGCGTCACGGTGGCCAAGGAGATCGAGCTGCAGGATCCCTACGAGAACATGGGCGCCGAGATGGTCAAGGAAGTGGCTTCCAAGACTTCCGACACCGCCGGCGACGGCACCACCACGGCGACCGTTCTGGCCGAGGCGATCTACCGCGAAGGCCTCAAGAACGTGACCGCCGGCGCTAACCCGATGAGCATCAAGCGGGGGATCGACCGCGCGGTGGAAACCGTCGTGGAAGAGCTTTCCACCAAGATCCGCAAGCAGGTTAAGGATGACTGGAAGCAGATCGAGCAGGTTGCCACGATCTCGGCCAACAACGATTCCGAGATCGGCAAGCTGATCGCCGAGGCGATGAAGAAGGTCGGCAAGGACGGCGTGATCACCGTTGAGGAAGCCAAGGGGATCAAGACCGAGCTCGAGGTCGTGGAAGGGATGCAGTTCGACCAGGGCTACCTCTCCCCATACTTCGTCACCGATGCCGAGCGGATGGAGTGCGTGCTCCAAGACGCCTTCATTCTCATCCACGAGAAGAAGATCTCCGTGATGAAAGACCTGCTCCCTCTGTTGGAGAAGGTCGCCCGCACCGGCAAGCCGTTGCTGATCATCGCCGAGGAAGTTGAGGGCGAGGCTCTGGCGACGCTGGTGGTCAACAAACTGCGCGGTACGCTGGCCATCGCGGCCGTCAAGGCCCCGGGCTACGGCGACCGCCGCAAGGCCATGCTGGAAGACATCGCGACGCTGACCGGCGGCCGCGCGATCACCGAGGATCTGGGCATCAAGCTCGAGTCCATCGGGACCGAGGACCTCGGCCGCGCCAAGCGCGTGTCGATCGACCGCGAGAACACCACGATCGTTGAAGGGGCCGGCAAGACCGCCGCGATCCAGGGACGGATTGCCCAGCTCAAGAAGCAGATCGAGAACACCGATTCCGACTACGACAGCGAGAAGCTGCAAGAGCGGCTGGCGAAGCTCTCCGGCGGCGTGGCGGTGATCAAGGTGGGCGCCGCGACCGAGACCGAGATGAAAGAGAAGAAGGCCCGTGTTGAGGACGCGCATCACGCGACCCGCGCGGCGGCCGAGGAAGGGATCGTTCCGGGAGGCGGCGTCGCCTTCCTGCGGTGCCTCCCGGCGCTTGAGAAGCTCAAGTTGAATGCTGAGGAGCAGATCGGCGTGGACATTGTGCGCCGCGCTCTCGAAGAGCCGATCCGCCAGCTGGCGCAGAACGCCGGCCTGGAAGGCTCCGTCATCGCCCAGCGCGTGAAGGAAGAGAAGGGCTCCAACGGCTTCGACGTGA
>JAUSCU010000041.1 GCA_030651065.1 Candidatus Omnitrophota bacterium
TTAGTAGACGAGGCGGTGACCCGTTCCTCCTCGGGGCAGCGTGTGGTCATGGGGGCGAACTCCAGCCCCCGGGCCGGCGGAGTTTATCCCGATGGGGATCTGATGGATCTGGGGGAGGTGGCGGGTCTGCTGCCCATGAATGGACACGACGCTCCGATCGACTGGATTTGGCGTTCTTCCGGGCAGGCCATCTCGGTGGGCATCCGGCGCAACAGTGAGCGGACCACTTTTGTAGTGGAGGGAAGCCGCGACGCGCCTCAGACGCTGAGGGAAGCAGGTAATCGGATTATCGCGCTCCTGAATGACCCCCAGCTTTCGAAGGACGGTCTTCTTCCGGATTACAACAGTTGGGTATCGGTCCGGGAGGACGGCGTGATGCGGCTGCACATCCGTCCCCGTTCAGCGGATTTCAACAGCCTTCACGGCCAGCCGGTGGCGGACCAGGATTACCGCTTGGTTCATTGGGAACGGGGGGGCCGAACCCGTTTGATGAACGAGGAAGAGCTGGAGAAGATCGGCGGATCTCATATGGCGCCGGAGATAGACGTCAATTCGGGTCCAAAGCTTGAGAGGATCGTCATTCCCCAGGGGAAGCGCATCTTTGATTTCGCCATCGATACGCCGGCGTTGTTGGGATTGATCTTGAGCCAGAATGCTGACGATTATAACAATCCGCATTTGCCGGCTCTGATGGAACAGGGATTGGAATTGGCCAGCGTCCCTTGGAGCCATGCTCGGATCGGAGCAGTTCGGAAATCCTTGGAGGCTGAACCGGGAAATGATCTGCAAAGCGTCTTCGAACAAGAGAAAGCAGAAGTGCAAGCCACTTGGGACAACGTCAGTGATGTTCAGGATTTTATCCGTCGGGTAGAAGAGGTCCGGGATGCCGGCCTGCGCCATCAGGAGGCGTTTAACGCGTTGACCCCCCAAGAGCGCAACGCTTATACCAGCCGGTTTTGGGAGCTGCTGCAGCAGTTTGGCCGGGATGAGCGGGTCAAGTTCGAGGTCGCTCCTCATTCCGAGCCCACCGGAGAACCGCCGCGGAATAATACTCCCCAGGTGGTGGCGCTGGGTCTTCCCACGCTGGACCTGATCACCGAGGTGGTGGGAGCCAAAGGGGAGGAGGTCCTGACGGTTCGGCTCAAGGCGGGTGGTTTTTCAGCCCATGTGGCGCAGGCCTTGCTGGCGATGGGTGTTCCGCACCATTTGATTGCCGCTTTCGGAGGGGAGACCGGACAGGCCGCGCGGCAGGCCTTGGCGGGAATTCCCGTGACAGAGCCGTTTGAGTTTCTGACGCGGATCTCGATCATGTTTCCCCGCGCGGGCAATCGAGTGGAGATTCGATTGGTGTCACCCGGCCAACTGGAGCCGCTCACGCCGGAACAGATCCGCTCTTTTTGGGAGCAGATTCCCAGTGTGACGAATGAAAAACCCCCTGTCGTCGTTTTTGGCGAGCGGTTTCCCGGGCAAGATCAGGAATCCTCGGCCCAGGCCTGGGCCGAGGGAATGCGCCAAACCAAAGTGCCCGTCTATGTCTCCATCAATTCTTCCTGGACGCCCGGAACGATCGGGACCATTCTCAGCGCGAATCCCCGGGGCGTTTTTGTCACGCCGGAAGGGTTGGCTCAGGCCGCCGGAAAGGATCTGTCTTCCTGGCGGAGCCGGCCGGAGGACATGGCTTATCTTGCGTATCAGCTGCGCCGGACTCACCAACTCTCCGGCTGGGTGCTGGTGGCGCTCCCAACCGGCGGGCTGGTGCTGGTGAATGGTGAGGGTTGGTGGCACGTTGCTCCTTCACCCCTGCATCAGTTGACCTATATCAGCGGCGCGGCGGATACGGCGTATTTGACATTCCTAGAGGCGTTGCTTCATGAAAGCCAAGCGGTTGCCGCGGCCGAGCAGGCCGTGACTGCTTCTGCCATCTTCATGGGCCGCGATCCGGCGGATCGAGGTTTGCCTCCGACACAGGTGGAGGGAGCGGGCGTCTTCACCCCAGCCTCCTGGCCGGTGATTGTCGATGCTTTGCCGATTCCCCAGGCGGTTCGGGAAGAGCAGGACCGGGATCTACAACAGCTGATCGAGAGGTCCGAAAAGGATGCAATTAATCAATCGGCCAAGCGATTCTTGGACCACCTGGCCTCCAGGCCGGCGGCCGGAGCCGCGGCGGCGGAACAGCAGTCCTGGTGGCAGGGGCTTTCCTTCCATTTGTCGGATGCTGTCCATGCTTTGGAGGGGACCAGTCGCAGAACGATTATGCGCGAACTCCTGGGGATCGCGACCGATCCCGGCGGACCCGAGGGTGTGCGCTCAACCGCCCGGAGAATCTTGAGCGAATTACCAGAACAGGTTTGGGAGGCGGATGTTGACCCCGAACGGGCGCTTCTTTACGGTCAGATTTTTCATCACCAGAGGGTTACCATTCCTGCGTTTATGAGTGAGGCTGTAGGGGGAACCCATCTGATTTCTGATGACCTGGCTACGGCGGCTGTGAATTTAACCGCAGCAAAGGCCGGTGAAATGGATTTGGCTGTTCTGGCGCCGGACACCGTGGGTGGTGAAGTAGAAGATTGGGACAAGTTGTTGCGTTCTCGCCGGTTGGAAGGGGTACAGATTTCTTCCGCTGCCCTTGAAAAGCTTTCAGACTTTCAACTCGCGGCGGCTTTTCGCCGGAGAATTCAGGAAGCGCTTTCCACCGCGGGTGGGCTCGTGATCATTCAGGACGTCGACGTGAAAACTGAAGCAGACGGCCAGCGCCGTCTCTTCATTTACGTTTAATTATTCGCCGCGCCGGTCTTTGACCCAGCGGTTGCCGCCGTGGGTCTTGGCCCAGTGTTTGAGCTCGGCCCCCAGCTCCGCCACCTCGGCCACGTGCTTGATCGGCCGCTGCTCGTTGGTGACGACGCCGATCGAAATCGTCAATAAGGGAAAATTCCGTGCCTTCCCGTCCCGGTCCTTCGACTCGATGTAGCCGTGTCTTAAATCCTCCTCGTCGTACAGCGAGGAGGCCGTCCGGGCGAGCTCGGCGATGATCTTCTGGCAGAGCGGCTCCACTCTCGGGGGAGTCGTGATCAGAATGAAATCATCCCCGCCGATGTGCCCCAGGAAGTCTGCCGGCGTTCCCACCTCCCGTATCGCGATCAGCAGGATCCGCGCCGTCATCTTCAGCGCCTCGTCCCCCCGTTCGAAGCCGTACTTGTCGTTGAAGGCCTTGAAGTTGTCCAGGTCTGCGTAGCAGACGGCCACTGGGTTTCCGGTGTCCACCCGCGTCTGGATCTCCTCGATGATGGAGACATTGCCCGGTAGTTTGGTGAGCGGGTTCGCATCCAGTGAGCGGGCTGTGCGGCGCAGGATCATCCGGACGCGGGCCAGCAGCTCCGGCGGGTCGAACGGCTTGGTCACATAGTCGTCGGCGCCGGCGTTGAGCCCCTCCACCTTATCGGAACTCTCCCCCTTGGAGGTCAGCAGGATGATTGGCAGGCTCTGGAGCAGGATATCCTTGCGGAGGGTTTTACAGACTTCCGAGCCGACCATCTTCGGCATCTTGTAATCCAGCAGAACCAGGTGGGGGTTAACCTTGCGGACTTGGCGGACCCCTTCCTCGCCGTCGGCCGCCTCATGGACCTCATACCCCTCGGCCTCCAGCGTCAGCCGGAGCACGTCCCGGATGTCCGGTTCGTCGTCCACCACCAGGATCCGTTCTTTAGGCATTGTGTTTCCAGGGCAGGTTGAAGAAGAACGTAGTTCCTTGGCCCACCTCCGACCGGACGCCGATGCGCCCGCCGTGCGCTTCGATGATCCGTTTTACCAGCACCAGCCCCAACCCGGTTCCTTTCCGTTCGCGGTTGACCGGGTTATCCGCCCGGAAGAATTCGGTGAACAGCATCGAGACATCCTCCGGCGGCATCCCAATGCCGGTGTCCGACACCTCCACGTTGAGGGTAGCATCGGTTGGGACCGCCCGAATGGAAATCGTTCCTTTCTCCGGTGTGAAGCGGATCGCGTTAGAGAGCAGGTTGGTGAAAACCCGCTGGATCTGGTTCTCGTCCGCCTCGATCGTGGGCAGTTTCGCCGGGGTCTTCAGGTCCACGTTGAGATTCTTCTCCTTGAGCTGGGGTCCCAGCAGGTCCACGACACCCTCGAGCAGCCGCGGCAGCTCCACTGGGCGGATCGTCATATTGACCCGGCCGGATTCGATGCGGGCGATGTCCAGCAGTTCCGAGATGAGGTTGGTCAGGAAATCGGTGTGCCGGTTGATCTTCTCCAGCCGTTCCCCCTGCTCTTTGTTGACGGCGCCCAGCTTTCCGGCCCGCATGAGCGAGGTGTACCCCTTGATGGAGGTCAGCGGCGTGCGCAGCTCATGGGAGACTGCCGAGACGAAGTCCGACTTGAGCCGGTTCAGCCGAACCAGCTCCTCGTTGGCTTTGGCCAGCTGCGAGGTGCGCAGCTTGACCCGCTCCTCCAACTCATCGTACGAGATCTTCAACGCCTCGTACAATTGAAGGTTCTCGATGGCGACCCCCACCTCGCTGGCCAGGATGGAGAGAAGCTCCACGTCGCCCGAGTCCAGCTTGGGGTAGGGGGGGTTCGTGCCGGCCAGCAGGAACCCCTGCGGGCGCCCTTCCAGCAAGAGCGGCACCGCGGCGTAGGAGCGCAGGCCCGTCATCGCGCCGATGATCTGGGGCGCCTCGCTTCCCGCCTGTTCCGGCGAGATCCCTTGCGGGACCGGCCCGCGCGGGTCCACGTCGGCGGCGAACAGCGATTCCCCGCGGGCGAGCACCGGGAACCGCACCCATTCGATCAGTTGGGGTACCTGCGCCTGAAGGTCCTCCTCCGGCTCGAACCCGGCCTGGGCCGCCACCCGGGGTTTGGACTTCTCGTCTGGATCGAGGATGCAGAGCAGGCACCGCTCGTAGCCAAACGAGGTGACCACCGTCTCGGTTACCAGGTGGGAGAGATCCGCCACCGAGCGGACCGACAGGATCTTTTTCGACATCTCGTGCAGCACGTAGAGGCCGGACAGCTTCTTGTCCAGTGCCTCCTGCGTGCGGGTGAGCTCCAAGTCGGTCTGCACGATGATCTTGGTGTTCTGGTCCAGCTCGTCGCAGATCCGGTTGATGCGGTCCAAGTCCTTTTGGTAATTCACCATCTGCCGCCGCAGGATCTCGTGCGTGCTGATCAGGAAGGAACCGACCAGCAGCATGAACAGGCCGTAGGCGAGCCGCAGGATCTCCGACCCGGAGAAGGCGATCACCAGGCCGAGCAGGAAGCTGGCGATCACCGTCAGCTTCATCGTCAGGGCCATGGCGTCTTCTCCTTAATTGGCTGAGACCGCGCAGACAACCAGCGTCTCATTGTGAAGGTAGCTCAAACCCCGGAACCCGGCCGCGCTGAGCGGGGCTTGCTCGCCATAGTCGTAGAAGCCGATGATTGGGACCGAGCGGCCCAGCACCTGCCGGATCGCGGCAATCTCCTCTCCGGCCCGCTGGCCGAACAGGCGGGCGCGGGAACAGGAGCTGAAAACAAGCGCGAACGTCGGGGTGCGCGGAGCGATCGAGAGTACCGCCTGCTCGGCGGCCTTGCGGGCCGCTTCCAGCGCCCGCTCCTTGGAGCCCATCATCAGCCGTACCTCACTGCCCTCGGGGATCTCGCCGGCGTAGACCAGCGATCCGGTAGTCGGGTCCACCCTCAGCACGTTGCGCAGAAGGTACTCTTCCTCCCCTGGGATCGGCATCCCCAGCGGGTAGAGGATCGACATGTCGGCAAGGGCCCCCGCCTTCAGCGACTCCGCGGCCCGCCCGAAGTAGGTCTCGTAGAGGTTTACCGCCGTGTGGCCATCGAGCTCCTGCACGATATTGGCCAGCCCCCGCGTGACGCGCCGGGGTTTACCCAGAGGCCGCCAGCCGTGCCGCGCCCCGATTCCGACCGCGATCGGACCGGCCAGCAGGACGCCGCCCACGGCGTCGGAATAAAGAGTTCCCTGGAAGTACTGGTAGGTGCGGGTAAAGCTGAAGTCGTCCGCTGCCGATCCTCCGACGATTGGGAAGCTTAGTCCCAGCCGGTCCTGCACGCCCCGGATCACTTCGGCGGCATTGCCGGTCAAGCCGTCAGGAAAGAGGATCATCCCGTGCGGGTTGGGGATCTTGGCCTGCAGTACCTGGCTGGCCAGCTCCTGGCCGGCCAGCCGCGAATTGAGGCTCATGCGCATGCCCACCCCGGTGGCCAGCTGCAGCGTGTCGGACCGGATCGCCATGATCGCGACCGACCTGCGGCTGGGGCCCTCGGAGAGAATCTCTCCGGCCGTTGAACAGCCGCACATCCAGGTGGAAGGGGCGACGGAAGCAATTCCGCGAAGAAGGGATTCCTGGTCGAAACGGATGGAGGCAAAGACGAGCATCAGGTCGGCTCGCGAATGCCCCATCTTTTCCAGGGCTTTGCGGGCCGCTTCCTGTCCTGCCCGGTACGAGTCTGGCTGCCGGCTGTGACCGACACCAACCCAGGTGGCCATCGTGTGGTATTATACAGAAATTCCGAGGGGCACGTGGCGGAACTGGCATACGCGCATGCTTGAGGTGCATGTGCCGCAAGGCTTGGAGGTTCAAATCCTCTCGTGCCCACTTAAGTTGCCGGGTACCCCTTTTTGGGGTGCCCGGCAACTTCATGTTGATGAAGAGGATTTGAAGGGAGGCCCGTCCCTTTTTTATTCAGGTCGTCGCGACTTCTAGGAGCGATGACGTCCACGACGGGCCGGGTGGTTACCCGAGCATCCTGGCGAGCGAAGCAAGCCGAGTGAGGGAACCAAATCCTCTCGTGCCCACTTGTTGCAATTGCCCATTCGCACGTGGTCTCCGTTCCGCCTTTCATGCCATACTTTACCTGTATGGACCTGTTCCAGTTCTCCAACTACAGTTTGAACCCTTACGCGTTGGCCCCCGCCGTGGTGGGGATCGGGATCGCGCTGCTGGGGCTGGGTGTCCTCATTCGGGAACAGTGGTCTTCCCTCAGCATTGCCTTCTTCGGTATGACCACGGCCGGGGCGGTCTGGTTGTTGGGCAATGCGGGGGTTTATCTCGCGCGGGACCCGGCGACGGCTCTACAATGGGGCCGGATCGAGAACTGCGGGGTGGTCTTCATCCCCAGCTTGGTGTTGTTGTTCGCGCTGCATGTCGTCGGGAAACTGCGCCGGTTCCGGGCGGGGGTGCTTGGGGCGGCCTTCCTCTCCGTCCTCTTCTGTTTTTCTGTCCTGTTCACGCCGTGGTTCGTCCGGGGGGTGAAGCTGTTTCCCTGGGGTTATTTCCCTCAATATGGTCCCGCGAGCGTTCCGTTCCTCGCCTTTTTCTGCGCGCTGTTGGTGATGAGTCTGTTGAGCTACCACCAGGAATACCGGCTGGCGCTGGCCGGGACCCGGAAGCGGAGGTTGGGCACCTTCCTGCTGGCATTCGGGATCGCTTACCTGGGTTCCGTGGATTTCGTTGCGACGTTCGGAATTCCGCTCTATCCGTTCGGCTACCTCCCGGTGTTTCTTTTTCTGGCGATTACGGCGCAGGCCATCTGGCGCTACCGGTTGGTGGACATCACGCCGGCCTTCGCGGCGGCGCAGATCCTGAAGACCGTTTCCGACTCGCTGCTGGTGTTCGACCATGAGGGGGTGATCCGGGTGGCCAACCAGGCCGCCTGCGACCTGTTCGAGCGGCCGGAGGAGAAGCTGCTCGGCCGGGCGATCTGGCGCGTGGACGGGAACTTTTTCCCGCGCGAACGGTTCGAGGCTTTCATGCGAACCCGCGTGATCCACAACTTCGAGGCGGTGCGCGCTTCTTCCCTGGGAAGGAAGACCGTGCTGGACGTGGCGGTCTCCGGCATCCGGGATGAGTTCGGGCAGCCGGCGGCGGTGGTCTGCGTCGCGCGCGACCTGACTGAGCGCAAGCTCGCGGAGGAGGAGCTGCGGCGCGTGCATGACGCGCTGAAGCGCTCGCACCAGGATCTCAAGTCGGCGCAGATGCAGCTGATCGAGGCGGCTAAGATGGAATCGGTCGGCCGGCTGGCGGCCGGCATCGCGCACGAGGTCAAGAACCCGCTCGCGGTGATTCTGCAGGGCCTGGATTACCTCGACGGACGCATCCCGCAGCCCACCGAGGAGATCTCCATGGTGGTGAGGGAGGGCAAGAACGCCGTGCGCCGGGCCGACACGGTGCTGCGGGGCCTGCTCGATTTCTCCGCTTTGAGATCGCTTGAGCTGGAGCCCTCCAACCTCAACGCCGTGATCGAGCAGGCGCTGCTGTTGGTGAGGTATTCGATGGAGCAGGGCCATGTTCAGGCGGTCCTGCGCCTGGATGAAAATCTCCCTCTTTTGCCCTTGGACCGGAATAAAATGGAACAAGTGTTCGTGAACTTGATTCTTAACGCCATCTACGCGATGCCGGACGGCGGCATGCTGACCGTGGTGACCGAAGCGGCCGACGGGCGTGTGGTGGCAAGGGTGGAGGACACGGGGACCGGGATCCCCCCCGAGGCGCTGTCCAAGCTCTTCGAGCCGTTCTTCACAACGAAGCCAGTCGGCAAAGGGACTGGGCTGGGGCTCACGGTGGCTCGGAGCCTCGCCGAGCTTCAGGGAGGGATCCTCGAGGTGGGCAACCGGCCGGAAGGGGGCGTCCGGGCCACGCTGGCCTTCGGGAGGGAAAAGAGCCGTGCCAAACGGAAAGAAAAAAATCCTGCTGATTGACGATGAGCCGGCCTTCACCCGTCTGCTCAAGATGAATCTGGAGAAGACCGGCGCCTACGAAGTGCGGGAGGAGCACGTCGGTTCCCTCGGGCTGGCCGCCGCGAAGGAGTTCAAGCCGGACCTCGTGCTGTTGGACGTGGTGATGCCCGACATTGACGGCGGGACCGTGGTTTCGCAGATCCGCTGCTCCGAGGAGTTAAAGAACACCCGGGTGGTCTTTCTCACCGCCGTGATCACCCAGAAAGAGATCAGCACCCAATCCGGTATGCTCAACTCGGTCCCCTGCATTGCCAAGCCGGTCTCGACCGAGGACCTCATCGCCTGCATCGAGAAATACACAAAGAAAGACTAAACCGGCCCGTTGCGCGTCCATCTTGATCATTTAAACGGAGCCCCTCTATCACTCCCGGTTCGCGCGGCGATGGAGGAGGCCCTGATCTCCTGCGGAAACCCCTCCAGCCTTCATGCCGGCGGCCGGGCCGCGGCCCTCCTGTTGAGGAAGGCGCGCGGGCAGGTGGCCGCTTTGGCCGGCGTCCGGCTGGACGAAATCTTTTTCACCGCCGGCGGCACCGAGTCGAACGCCTGGGCGCTGCGGGGGTTAGCGGAGCCGGCCCGCGGCCGCGGCAAGCACCTCATCTTATCCGCCGTCGAACATTTATCGGTTCTGCAGACGGCGCGCGAGATGGAAAAGGAAGGCTGGTCTGTCACGCTGATCCCGGTGGACCGGACCGGGCGGGTGGATCCGTCCGCCGTGGAGGGAGCGCTCACTTCACACACTGTTCTCGTCTCCGTGCAATGGGCCAACCCGGAGGTGGGGACGCTCCAGCCCATCGCCGAGATCGCCCGCCGGGTGAAATCCAGGGGAGTCCTCTTTCATACCGACGCCGTCGCGGCGGCGGGGCGGGTGTCTCTGGAGATAGCGGCGCTTCCCATCGATGCCGTTTCTCTGGCTTCCGGCCCGCTCGGGGGTCCTCCCGGCGCCGGCGCGTTGGTTCTCCGGCGCGGGGTGCGGATCCAGCCGCTGTTCGTGGGGGGGACCCAGGAGGAAGGCCGTCGGGCCGGCACGGAGAACTTGGTCGGGCTGGCCGGTTTCGGGGCGGCGGCCGAGCGGGCCGCCAAGGAACTGCCGGTTTTCCCGGGGAAGGTTCTCCCTTTACGAGAGCGGCTGGTTCGAGGTATCCTAAAACTTGTCTCCGAAGCGGTTTTTAACGGAGACCCCACCGACCGGCTCCCAGGCCACCTCAGTATCAGTTTCCCAGGGGCGGACGCCGAGGCTTTGGTTTTAGCCCTGGACAGAGAGGGGGTGTCGGTCGGGTTGGGAAGCGCCTGCAGTTCAAAGGCCGTGAAGGCCTCGCATGTGCTCAAGGCGATGGGGGTCGGGGACCCCCAGGCACTCGGGACAGTAACGCTCACTTGGGGCCCGGAGACGGCAGCGGAAGAAGTGGACCGCTTTCTGGAAATCCTGCCTCGCGCCCTGGATGTGATTGGAAAGGAACCCATCCGCAAATGAAATTTTCCGTTGCTACAGGAAATCTGACGGCCCGCAAGGAGCCGCTGATTCTCGGGATTGCCGAGGGTAAGGATCTGCCCCCCTGGGCGGGCGGCTGGGTACCGCCGATCCGAAAAGCGGTGCAGGATCTTCTCAAGGCGAAGCGGTTCCATGGCAAACTGAACGAGACCTTCCTGCTTCCGCTCGGAAGCCAGTGGATCATCCTGATCGGCGTCGGTAAAAAGGAAGATCTGACCCTCGACCGCGTCCGGCAGGCGGCCGGCACCGCTTCGCGCCGGGCGCTCGCCGCTGGTTTTGAGTCCGTGGCCCGGGGCCTTCTGCCGGTCAAGGGAGCGACGGCGGAGCAGGTGGCGCAGGCCGTGGTGGAGGGAACGGTGCTGGGCACCTACCGCTTCACTCAGTTGAGAACCCTTTCCCCCAACGAGAAAAAAGAGCTTAAAGCCGTCACGCTGGTGGCCCCTTCCGCCCGGGACGCCGCGGCGGCGAAAACCGGTGTCCGGAAAGGGCTGATCCTGGCGGAGGCGGTTGTTTGGGCGCGGGACATGGTCAACAAGCCTTCCAACCGGCTGACGCCCACGATGATGGCGCAAGAGGCCAAGGCGGCCGCCCGGAAATTCGGATTCCGCTGCCAGGTGTTCGACCCGAAAGCGCAGCGCCGTCTGGGGATGAACGCGTTGCTCGGCGTGGCCCGCGGTTCTCGCGAGCCGTCCCAATTCATGGCCATGGAATATAAGGGGCCCGGGAGCTCTTCCAAGAAACCGCTGGTTTTCCTCGGCAAGGGGATCACGTTCGATTCCGGCGGGATCTCGATCAAGCCGTCGGAGAAGATGGAGCTGATGAAGTACGACATGTCCGGAGGTGCTGCCGTGTTGGGGGCAATGCGGGCGGTGGCGCAGCTCAAGCTGCCGGTGCATCTGGTCGGGCTGGTGCCGGCCACCGAGAACCTGCCGGGCGGATCGGCCCAGAAACCGGGCGACGTCGTGAAAGCGCTGGGCGGCAAGACGATCGAGGTGATCAACACCGATGCCGAAGGGCGGCTCGTGCTGGCCGACGCGCTGGGGTACGCCAAGCGCTACAAGCCGGCCGCCCTAGTGGACCTGGCGACGCTGACGGGCGCTTGCGTCGTGGCGCTGGGACAGCACTGCATGGGGCTCATGACCAACAACGCTCCGTGGGGCGCGCAGGTGAAAGAAGCCGCTGAAAAATCCGGCGAGAGGGCGTGGGAGCTTCCCCTTTGGCCCGAGTACACCGAGGCGGTCAAGTCCGACGTGGCCGACGTGAAGAACGTCGGAGACGGCAAGGCCGGCACGATCACGGCGGCGGCGTTCTTGAAGGAATTTGCCGGCGACACGCCGTGGGTCCACCTGGACATCGCCGGGGTGGCCTGGGCCGATGCCGATAAGGGATACTTAAGGAAGGGGGGCACCGGGATCGGTGTCCGCCTACTGGTGGAGCTGGCGAAATCATGGAAAAAGTAGCTCTTTCCAAGACACCCATTGCCGGGCTGATCCGGGACCTGTTGCTGCGGTTAGGGGAGAACCCCGACCGGGAGGGGCTAATCCGCACACCGGACCGGGTAGAGCGGAGCCTCCAGTTCCTGACGCAGGGTTACCAAGAGGACATCGAGAAGTTGTTCGCGCAGGCCCGCTTCTCCGAACCCTACGACGAGATGGTTCTGGTGCGGGACATTGACTTTTTT
>JAUSCU010000047.1 GCA_030651065.1 Candidatus Omnitrophota bacterium
GAGGCGCACTTGCCTGAAATCAAGAAACTGGTCTTTGAGCCGTAGAGAGGAGTCTGCATGGCCATCTATAAGGTAGGGGTCGTCGGAGCGGGAACGATGGGGGCGGGGATCGCGCAGGTGATCTCCTATAACGGCACCCCGGTGGTGTTGAAGGAAGTAAACGACGAATTTCTGCAGCGGGGCATGGGCACTATCCGCAAGGTGTACGAGGGCCGCGTGGCCAAGAAGCGGATGACCCCGGAAGAGATGGAGCAGAAAATGAAGCTCGTCACCCCGACCACCCGTTACAGTGATTTCAAGGACGTGGATCTGGTGATCGAGGCAGTGCCGGAAATCCTGAAAATCAAGCTGGAAATCTTCAAAGCGCTGGACGAGGCCTGCCCCGCCTCGGCGATCCTGGCCACGAATACCTCCGCCCTTTCCATCTCCGGCATTGCCTCCTCCACGAAGCGGCCGGAGAAGGTGGTCGGCATGCACTTCTTCTACCCAGCCCATTTCATGAAGTTGGTGGAGGTGATCCCCGGTCTCGTCACCAGCGATGAAACCGTGGAGGAGGTGACCTCCTTCGCCGAATCGCTGCGCAAGCTGCCGGTCAAGGTGAAGGAATGCCCCGGTTTCCTGGTGAACCGGCTGTTGATGCCTTACCTGAACGAGGCGGTGCTGGCGCTGGAGGAAGGGGCCGCCTCGATCGAGCAGATCGACCAGGCGATGAAGGCCCAAGGCTGGCCGATGGGTCCCTTCACGCTGATCGACGCGCTCGGGCTGGACATCTGCGCGGAGGCCGGCAAGGTGCTCTGGCAAGGATACGGCGACCGGATGAAACCGGCGCAGCTCTGGGAGCGCCTGCTGGAGCTCAAACGCTTCGGACGGAAGTCCGGCAAGGGCTTTTACGATTACACGCAGGGCGGTCCCGCCGATCCGGGGAAACCGGACCCGGCGTTCGAGAAGGAGATCGAGGCGGTCCGGGCCAAAGCCGGCATCCGGAAAACCGAGTTCTCGGCCGAACGGCTGATGGTGCTCATTATTAATGAGGCGGTGTTGGCGCTGCAGGAAGGGATCTCTTCCGCCAGCGAAATTGAAATCGGCGTCATGGCGGGGCTGGGCTACCCGGCTTCGAAGGGTGGACTGCTGCATGCCGCCGACGCGCTGGGGATTGACACGTTGGTGGACTCTCTTGACCGTCACACGCAGCAACTCGGGTTCCGGTTCCACCCGTCCCACCGGCTGCGCACGATGCGCAACGCCGGTTTCTTAGGGACCAAAACAAAACGCGGATTCTTTTCGTATTAAACCAGAGTACCGGGTACAAAGTACCCGGTACTCATGTTTGGAGGGAATGATGGCGGATTACCAGTACCTGGGCGTTACGATCGAGGATAAAGTCTGCACGCTGACCATCAGCAACCCGCCGGCGAACCTGCTTTCGAAGGGGGTGCTGACCGAGATCAGCGGTTTTCTGGACGGGGTGGCGAAGGACCCGAACGTGAAGGTGCTGATCCTCACCGGGGCCGGGACCTTTTTCGTGGTCGGCGCCGACATCAAGGAGATCTCTGAGATCTCCAGCCCGGCGGCCGGACAGGAAGCGGCGCGGCTGGGACAGCAGGTGTTCAACAAGCTGGAGCAATTGCCGATCCCGACCATCGCGGCGATCAACGGCCACTGCTTGGGCGGCGGCAACGAGATGGTGATGGCCTGCTCCATCCGGATCGCCAACGAGCGTTCCCGTATCGGCCAGCCGGAGATCAACCTGGGAATCATGCCCGGTTTCGGCGGCACGCAGCGGCTGGCGCGGCTGGTGGGAAAATCCAAAGCGCTGGAGCTGAACCTGACCGGCGACATGATCAACGGCAAGGCGGCCGAGGCGATCGGCCTCGTCAACAAGGCGGTCCCGGAAGAGGAAGTCTTGAAACAGGCAAAGGGGCTGGCTAAAAAAATCGCGGCGAAGAGCCGGCCGGCCATCGAGCGGATCCTGCGGGTCACGCGGGAGGGGCTGGCCACCTCGCTCGAGGAAGGATTAAAGCTGGAAGCCACGCTCTTCGGCGAGCTCTGCGGGATGCACGACATGAAGGAAGGCCTCACGGCCTTCCTGGAAAAGCGGTCGCCTAAGTTCGAAGACCGGTGAGCAAAACTCTCCCTCAAATGTTCCTGGCCCAGGCAGCGCGGCTGGGCGAGCGGGCCGTTTTCCACGCCAAAAAAGAGGGGGAGTATCAGCCGGTTTCCTGGAAGCAGGCCCGCGTGGAAATTGAAGAGACCGCGCTCGGGCTTCTAGACCTGGGAATCCAGCCGGGAGACCGGGTGGCGATCTTCTCCGAGAACCGGCCGGAGTGGGCGATCGCCGATTTAGGGATCCTGAGCGCCGGAGGCGTCACGGTGCCCATCTACGCCACGCTGACCGGCAAAGAAACAGAGTACATCCTCCGTAATTCCGGCGCGCGGGTGCTGTTCACCTCCAACACGGAGATGATGGGCAAGGTGGTCCACCTGCAAAAGGAACTGGACCTGAAGATCGTGCTGTTCGACGCCCCCTACCGGGTCTCGGGACCGCGGGTCTGGTGGTTCGGGGAGCTGCTCGGATTGGGAAACACCGCCACCGCCCAGCAACGGGAGGGGCTTGCCCGGCAGATTCGGGAAGGAAACCCCGAAGATCCCGCTTCGATCATCTACACCTCTGGGACGACCGGCGATCCAAAGGGAGTGGTGCTGACCCACGCCAATTTCCTCAGCAACTGCGAGGGCGTGAAGCAGGTCATCCCGATCGGGGAGGAAGACCTGCTTCTTTCCTTCCTCCCCCTCTCTCATGTCTTCGAACGGATGGCCGGCTATTATTTCGTTCTCTCGGTCGGGGGCGCCATCGCCTACGCGGAGAGCCTGGAGACGGTGCCCGCTAACCTGCTGGAAACTCGGCCGACGGTCATCACCGGCGTGCCCCGGTTCTACGAGAAGACGCATGACCGGATCTTGGAAGCGGTCCGCTCAGCTCCGCCGTTGAAGCGGGCCTTGTTCCGCTGGGCTCTGCGGGCCGGCAGCAAAAACCGGATCGCGGACCGGCTCGTGTTGTCCAAACTGCGCGCCCGGCTGGGCGGCCGAATCCGGTTCTGCGTTTCGGGAGGAGCCCCGCTCCCCAAAAAAATCGCGGAATTCTTTTACGCGGCCGGGATCCTGATCGTGGAGGGATACGGCCTCACCGAGACCTCTCCGGTCATCACCTGCAACCGGACGGACCGGTTCCGGTTCGGGACGGTGGGGCTGGCGATCCCCGGCGTCGAGGTGCGTATCGCCGCGGACGGGGAGATCCTCACGCGCGGGCCGCACGTGATGCGCGGCTACTACCAGAACCCGGCGGCCACCGCCGAGGTGATCGACGCGGAAGGGTGGTTCCATACGGGGGACGTAGGACGGCTCGACCCGGACGGGTTCCTCTCCATCACCGACCGGAAGAAAGACCTCATTAAAACTTCCGGCGGAAAGATGGTCGCCCCCCAAAACCTGGAGGCCGCTCTCAAAGCGGACCCCCTGATCGCCGACTGCGTCGTGATCGGAGACGGACGGAAATACCTGACCGCGCTGGTGGTGCCCAACCTTGAGAAATTGGCGGGGAACCCAGAAGCCCACGCGTTGGTTTGGGAGCGGGTGGAGCAGGTCAACCGGTCGCTGGCCTCTTTCGAACAGATCAAGAAGATCGCCCTCCTGCCGGAACCCTTCTCGCTGGGCGGCGGCGAGCTCACCCCCACAATGAAAGTGAAGCGCCGCGTCGTCTCCGAACGCTACTCCGCCCAAATCGAAGAACTCTACAAGTAACTCCTCGCCCTGCTTCGCCCTGCCCGTGAGTGGGTTCGCTCCGCTCGGGCCGACCACTCGGCCCTCAAAGTCGCTCACCCATCTCCCGTGCAGTGCTTAGGTACGTGCGCTTAGCCCCGCTCGGGGATGGGGTGAACGAGCGTTGACCGACGAGAGGAGGGAGTGCGAGTGAACTCCGGCCCCGAGTGGGGCGAGGAATATACGGGTCTGGCTCGATAGGCGGCAAGGCAGAAGCTCGCAGTAGTGATATAATCTTAGACTATGCCAGAGGGTTTTTTCGAAGCCCGCGACGGGTTGCGGCTTTTTTACCGCCACTGGGACGTTTCCCAGCCGCGCGCGGTTTGCCTGCTGGTCCACGGACTGGCGGAGCACAGCGGCCGGTATGAGAACCTGGCGGGCCGCCTCACGGCCAAGGGCCTGTCGGTCTGGATCATGGACCATCGCGGGCACGGGCGCTCGGAGGGACTCCGGGGGGATTGCCGCTCCTTGCAGGAATTCGTCGACGACCTCCATCTCTTGAAACAGCGCGCCGCTGAGGCATTGCCCGGCCTGCCCCTCTTTATCATCGGGCACAGCCTCGGCGGGCTGATGGCGCTCACCTACGCGGCGGACCACCCCAAGGAGATCCGGGGGGTAGCCGTTTCCTCCCCAGCCCTTAAGCTCACCCACGAAACCCCCGCCTGGAAAGTGGCTTTGGTCACCGCGACCGCCAAGGTGGCTCCGCTCACTCCTTTCCAGAACGGCGTCAACCCGGCCAATCTCTGCCGGGACCCCCAAGTGGTGGAAGCGTACCGGAAAGATCCGTTGATCCACAGCGTGCTCACAGCCCGGTGCGCGCTGGCTCTACAGGACGCGTTGCGGGATTCTTTGGAGCTGGCCGGACGGCTGAGCGTGCCGTGCGTGATCTTCCAATCAGGAACCGACCAGGTCTGCAACCCGGAAACAGCCTTGGAGTTCGCCCGCAGGGCGGTCTCGCGCGGGGCCTCTCTGTCGCTGCGCCGCTACGATGGGATGTACCATGAGTTGTTCAACGAACCGGAGAAAGGGCGCGTGATCGAGGACCTCTGCCAATGGATGGATTCCGTTCTTCGGGAGGCGGCGAACGGTGATTAGGAACATCGCGTTCTGGGCGGTAGCACTCGCCTCCTTTCTGCTGGCGCTGATCGTTCGGGAAGAGAGGCTGGCCGCGGGGGGGAAAGTGCCGCTGGGCCGGCTGCGCCGGCTCTGGTTCGGTCCTGAGCGGCGCCGTTCCCCGCGGTACCGGGTGAACTGGTCGGTGCGTTATCGCCGGTCGGAAACTCCGCTCCTCGCCCAGACGCGCGACTTTAGCCAGACGGGTGCCGGCCTCACGATGTTGGAAAAGGTTCCTATGGGAACTCTGCTGGACCTGGAAGTCCCGGTGCCGGGCCGGCAGGAACCGCTCAAGGTGACCGCGGTGGTGGTCTGGACAAAGGAGCTGGCCGCTGAGCCCGGATCGGAGGACCCGCAGCGCCGTTTCTTCGTGGGGGTCCATTTTAAAAACCTAAGCTCCGCGCTCCAGGAGGAGCTGGGGACGCTGCTCAAGATCCCCGGTTACCCGCTGGATCCGGAACGGCCGGCCGCGTCCGGTTCCCGGCCCGGCTCGGATCCCGCCCTCTACGCGGCCTGGAAACGGAAGCTTTGGCTGGCGGATCTCGGCTTATCGCTGGCTCTTTTCTGCGCGTTGATTTTCGGTGGCCTGGCGCTTCGATGGAGCGGCTGGGTGAGCGCCCACGTCCACTCCTGGCCGCTGCAGGTGGCGGTCTTCTCGGGAGCCTTGTGGGCGGGATCGGTGGGGTTGAGTTTCCCGCTGGATTGGGTCCGCGGGTTCCGGCTGGAGCACCGGTTCGGGCTTTCGACGCAGAGTTTCGGGGATTGGCTGAAAGACCACACCAAAGGTCTGGCGCTCGGCGGCGCGATGGGTCTTTTGATCGCCGAGGGGTTGAGCCTGCTGCTGAGGACGGATCCCGGCCACTGGTGGCTCAAGGCAGCGGCGGCCTGGACGGTTTGGGGCGCCTTGCTGACATGGATCTTTCCGATGCTGCTGATCCCCCTCTTTTACAAGCAGGTGCCTCTTGAAAGAGGATCGGTGCGGGAGAGACTGGAAGCGCTGCTGGCCAAATGCGGGACGAGGGTGGGGGGTATTTTTTCCCTGAATCTGAGCCGCACCACCCGGAAAGCGAACGCCTGCCTCTGCGGGCTGGGCGGGTCGCGCCGGGTGCTGCTGAGCGACACGCTGCTCTCCCGTTACCCGCCCGAAGAGATCGAGGTGGTGCTGGCGCATGAGCTTGGGCATCACTGCCGGCGCCACATTGGGATCGGGATCGGCATGAGCGCCGCGGCGGCAGGGCTGTCCTGTTTCGTGGTGGACCGCTGGGCGAAGGGAGCGATGCCGGAGCTGGGGATCGCCGGACTTTCGGACCTTGCGGCGCTGGTGCTGATTGGGTTCGGCCTCTTCGTCGCCGGATTTCTGATGATGCCGGTCACGCAGTGGGTCTCCCGTCGGTTGGAGCGGCAGGCGGACCAGTTCGCGCTGGAGCAGACCCGGGACCCGGCCGCTTTCATCGCGGCGATGCGCCGGCTGGCCGAGCAAAACCTGGCCGAGGAGAATCCGCCGCGATGGGTGGAGTGGCTCCTGTACGATCATCCGCCGATCGCCAAGCGGATCCGAATGGCGGAGCAGTTCGGAGCGGGCTGTGCCTGATTGCCTCTTCTGCAAGATCGCGGCTAAAGAAATCCCGGCGAAGATCGCTTTCGAGGATCCTCACGTGCTGGCGTTCCACGATCTTCATCCGATGGCGCCGGTTCACCTGCAGATCATCCCGAAGCAGCATATCGCCCGCGTCTCGGACTTGAAGACGGAGAACGCGGAGATCGTGGCGCGGCTGGTGGTAGTGGCCAACCAACTGGCGGCCGAGAGGGGGATCGCCGAGCCGGGATACCGCTTGGTGATCAACTGCAACCCGGCGGCGGGGCAATCGGTTTATCACCTGCATCTTCACCTGTTGGGCGGCCGTTCTTTCAGCTGGCCGCCCGGTTAAACGCGAGGAACTCATGAAGGAACTCTATGACATTGCGGTGATTGGAGCGGGGCCTTCGGGGTCCCTTTGCTCGATGCTGACCGCGCGGGCCGGCCTATCCACGCTGCTGCTGGAAGAGCATGAGGCGCCCGGCCAGTTCATCAACTGCACCGGGATTATCGGCGCGGAGGCGTTCCGCCGGCTTGAGCTGCCGACTGAGCCGATCCTGAGCAGCTTGCAGACAATCACCTTTTACGCCCCCTCCGGGAAATCATTCCGCTATGACCCCGGCCAGCCGCTGGCGCACGTGGTTAGCCGCCTTCAATTCGACCAGACACTGGCCGGGTGGGCTCAAGAGGCAGGGGCCACGCTGCGGACCGGGTACCACGCCCGGCTCCTGCGCGTGGACTCCGACGCCGTCGAGCTGCGACAGCGGGAGGATGACCCGGATCCGATCCGGGCCCGCGCGGTGGTGATCGCCACGGGGTTCGGCTCCAACTTGGCCCAACAGGCCGGCTTGGCCGGCCCGCGCGAGATCGTCTACGGCGCGCAGGCGGAGGTGGAGATGGATAACCTGAGGGACGTGGAAATCTACCTGGGCCGCGCGGTGGCCCCGGAAGCGTTCGCCTGGGTGGTCCCGCTGCAGCCGGGCATCGCCCGGGTCGGCCTGGTGGCCGCCAAGGAAGCCCCCGTCCACTTCCGGAAACTGCTGCTGCATCCCTCCATCGCGCCGAGGATCCGGACCGCGCAGCCGAAGATGCTGCTCAGCCCCGTTCCCACCGAACCGATCGAGCGCAGTTACACCGACCGGGTCCTCGTCGTTGGGGAGGCCGCCGGCCAGGTTAAGACCACCACGCAGGGAGGGATCTATTACGGAATGCTCTGCGCGGCGATGGCGGCGGAAACGCTGCGCGAAGCGGCACAGTCGGACAATTTCAGCGCGGAGGCACTGGCCCCTTACGAGCAGGCTTGGACGAGCGCGATCAGCCAGGAGTTGAAGATGGGCTTGTCTTTGAGGCAGCTGTTCGCGCGCTTGAGCGACAACCAGATCGACGCCCTCGTAGAATTGGGAACTCGAGATGATATCATAAGCCTGGTCAAACGCTTGGCGCAGTTCGACTGGCACCGGGACCTGATCCAGACGTCGCTGAATCTTCCTGCGCTGCAGGAAGTTGTACGCGGAGGGCTTTGGTAAAGCGTGTTTGGCCGCAGATCTAAAGGGTACCAGTACGACAACACACGGCGGTACGTCCGGCTGCCCGCCGCTTGGCCAATCCGGTACGAGACCCAGACCGAAGGGGCCTCACGCCAGGTCACCCACACGGCGGATGTGAGCGGGGGCGGGGTCGCGTTGAGTGTCCGGGAGATGCTTCCCGTCGGGAGCAGGCTCAAGCTGGAGGTCCACGTGCCCCCGCTGGACCGGTCCATCCAGGCAGTAGGAGAAGTGATCCGCTGCCTCCCCGGGCGCCGGGGAGGCTACGAAATCGGGATCCGGTTCGAGCAGATTAATCCCACGGACCAAGTGGTCCTGGACGAAGCCATTGAGCGGTTTTACAGTCCCCGGCAGCGGAACCGCCATCGCGGCGGGGCGTGGTGGCGGACCCTTCCGTGAAGGGAGTCTTGTGTGGGTCGGTGGGGTGTTGCCTGCTGCTGCTTTCCCCCACAACAACCTTGAGCTATGAGGGGGCCCCTTTCGAACAAGAGCAGGTACTGGTCTCCACCGGCGAGTTGCCTTCGGAGGCGAAGGCGCCCGAGGCGGCGCCGGTAGCGCAACAGGAGACGGAAGGCTGGCGAGAATTCTTCGAAGAGCGCACCCAGATCGGCGCGGGGTTCGACAGCGCTTATGACTCCAACATCTTGCTGGAGGACAACAACCGTCAGGAGGATTACATCAATACGCTTGAGGGTGTGCTCCTCTTCGCCGACCCGAGGGGATCCCTTATCACTGCCTGCCAGTGGGAGGTCAACGCGTTCCGCTACATGAAGAAAAACAAGAACGCGATCGACCACGACGTCGTCAGTTTCATCGATTACGACACGGGAGGCCGGCTCCAGTATCACCTGACGTATTACTTGACCGTCAACAACTCCCTTTCATTCGGAACCGCCGGCGTGGACATTCTGCGCACCAGCAGCGATTTTCAGCGCTTCGTGGAGAACAAGGTGGAGGGCCGGATCCGGTACGCACTCACCGAAGACAACTACCTGGTCTCGCAAAGTTCCTACTCGGTGTTTGACGATCAAACGCAGAACGACGCCTCCTCCGACCGAAAAATATTCAAGACGACGCTTGATCTGGATCACAGCCTTACCCGCACCTGGACGGTGTTCCCGGGAATTTTTTATGAGGACCGCGCCGTACCGGGCGACAAGCTGAAGAATTCCAAGTCGTACGGGGGACGCCTGGGCACGCGCTACGAACTGAGCCTGTCGGAAACTTTCACGGCGGTGCTGGAAGTGGAACGGCCCCAGCTGAAGGAGCAGGAACGGGACACGGATGTGAACTACAACCTGCTCTGGAAACACGCGGTGGGACCGCGCACTGATCTGACGTTGGGATTCACGGACGCCCGGATAACCTCGTTCTCCTCCGGAAGGACCGACTTCCGCTCCCGGGTGCCCAGCGCCGTCCTTTCGTATCAGCTCCTACCGCTGGTGACCTTGACCTTCAGCGGACTGTACGAAAAACAGAAATCCTCCAGCACAGGAGGCGGAGCGGCTGAAATCCACAAGATGTACGATTTGAAATTCGGGGTCTTCTGGCAGATCCGGGAGCAGGCCAAAGTGACGCTCGATTTCTCAAACCGCCGGTCCAAAACCCGTGATTACACGAGCCGAATCGTTACGCTTGGATATGAAGCGACTTTTTAGCCTGCTAGCAACCGGGGCCATCCTGTGCCTTCCGGCCTGCAGTATGCTCGGCTTGCAAACCCTATCGGTGGAGGAGGCCCGGAAGCAGCCTTACCGCCTGCGCACCGGGGATGAAATCGAAATCACTTTGGGAGGCCGCGCCGATTCCCTTGTGAAGACGGCCGTTGGCGAGGATGGAACAGCGCTGTATCTGGGTCTTGAACCGGTTCCGGCCGCCGGGAAATCGCTCCGAGAGCTGGAGGCGGAGATTGAGCAGCAGTTTGCCCTCCAGTCCGCCGTCCAACTTGATCCCGCTTCGCCTTCCTTGAAAAACCGGATTCTCTCACCGGCAGAGGCTTTTAACCAAACCTACCAGCTGCAGGTGGGAGACCAATTGGACATCTCCGTCTGGGAGCACCCCGAGTTGAGCCAGAAGATTCAGATTCGGGAGGACGGCACTTTCCCTTTTCCGCTCCTCGGAAGCCTGCGGGCGGCCGGCCGCACGACTTCCAAGATGGAGAAGGAGATCCGGAGACGCCTGGATCGGGATTACATCGTCAATCCCCAAGTGACCATCCGCCTGATCGGCGCCCAATTCACCGTTCTGGGACAGGAGGGGGATTCCGGTTCCTACCCGATTGAGGGCGGCCTGGACTTGCTGACCGCCATCAGCAAGGCGGGGGACATCCTGACCCTGCGAACCTGCCCGGTCGAGATCCTCCGGAGACAGGGAAACACGCAGGTGGTCATCCGAGCCAACGTGGACCGGCTGCTCAACGGAAAAGACCCGAACATCCCCGTGCTGCCTAGAGACACCATTTACATCAAACCTCCCAGAACTACCGCAACAGGGGTCCCTTCGATCGCCGAGCAGAAGATCACTATCCGCCTGATCGGCGCCAAATTCACAGCGCTGGGCGAGGTAAGCAGTCCGGGCACTTATGCGATCGAAAACACCATGGATGTGCTCACCGCCGTCAGCTTGGCAGGCGGCATCTCCAAATTCGGATCCAGCCGCATTGAGATCATCCGCACGGTGGGAAACCAAAGGGTGGTGATCCGCGCCAATCTGGACCGGATCCTCAAAGGGCGGGATGCCAACTTCCCGATCCTTCCGCGCGATACCCTCTACGCGAGACGGCGCCTGTTTTGATTCTTAATGCCGCCTGAGTTAAGGCGTTGGCTTCTCATCCTGCGCGTTCCCCTGGCTCTGCTGGGGGTCTTCGTATTTTTCGCGCTTTACAACCGTTTCCTGTTGGACTCCAACCTGCGGAACCTGCGAACCTCCTTCACTCTGATGGATGGCTCCATGGGGGTGGGACAGGCGGAGGCGGCACTCCTGCTGGTGGACCAGACGCTGACGTCCCAGATGGCGCAGGAGGAGACCGATTTGCGGGCGGTGGCCAGCCTGCAATACTCTCGAGGGGCGCTGGCCTCCGATCAGCGAGACCGCCCACCCGACGACGCGCAGATGCTGGTGAAAATCCTGGAAGAAGACCTCTCGGAGTCCCAGTCCCCGGCCATGAAAAGCATGGACGGGGTGGCTTCCTCCCTCCAAGACATCTTCCGGAAAGCGGCACTCTTGCCGCGTCAGGCACTGGGCAAATCGCTCTCTCCCGAAATCGACTCGGCCCGTTTCCAGGAAGCCGCCGAATTGGAAAGGCGCGGGCGGGCGGCCGAAGCGCTGGTCCTCTACCGGGAGCTGCTGCGCGCGTACCCGGATTACATCGGCAGAACGTCGCTAAAACTCCGGGTGGGCGCGCTGCTTCAAAAATCCAACGATTTCCCGGGGGCAGAGCGCTTTTACCGGGAGGCGCTTGCCCAGGCGCGCGATCCGAGGGAGATCGACGTCTCCCGCCAAAGCATCAACGGCTTGCAGCTTGCGCGTGTCCGGGCTCGGAAAGCTGCCGCGTCCGAAAAAAAAATTTCCAATCTCCAGGCTGGGCCCGACCGCCAGCAGGCCGCGTTCAAATTGGGCTCCGAATGGATTCGAAGCTCCGATTTTAACCGGGCCGCGCAAGCTTTCCGAGACGCGTTTGACTCCGATCCGGAAGGAGATCTGGCCTTGCCCGCTCTGTTTAAGCAGGCCTGGTGCCTGCGAACCGCCGGAAGGCTGGAAGAATCCTTCTCGCGGTTTTCCGAGATCCTCCGCCGGGCCCCCGGAACGGAGTGGTCCGTCAGCGCCCTGCTGCAGTTGGCCGAGCTGTACCGGGCAACCGGTAACCTAAGGGCCTCGGCCGAGCTGTACGAGCGAGCCACCTCTGAACAAACCAAGGATGCCGGGCTGACCGCTTTGGCTTACGTTCAAGCGGGCTGCGCCTACGAGTTTGATCTGCAGAACCCGGGCAAGGCACAGATCTTCCTGCGGGATCTGGCCAAGAAATTCCCCGCCAGCTCCTACAGCTCCGCGGGGCGCAAGCTGGAGAAGCTGAGAATCAAAAAGAGCCGCTTGGCCACCGCCGAAGGACCGGCAGCCGCCGTACCCGGCAGCCGCCCCGCTCCGCCGACGGCCAGCGGCAATCTATTCGCCCAAGGCTCCCCGGTGATCAATTGGTTGGAGAGTTTCCTCCCGGTTTTCGTCAGCGTGTTCACGGACCGGCTGTCTAAATACATGGAAGCAGTCGGCGAGAAAGAGCTGGAGCGACGTTTCACCGAGGTGGAGTTCGGAGAGCTGGTGGTTCGGGAGGTGCAGCGCCGTTTCCCTGGCCAGGTGACGGGGATCCAAACCAAAATCCATCCGGATGGGTTCGTGGGATCGGGGAATGTGCATCTGGGGATGCTGAAGTTCCCTGTGGAAGCAAAACTCGGGATCCTTGTGGAGAACTCCCGGCCGCACGCGGTGATCCACAGCATCAAGATCGGAAAGATCCCTCTGCCCGAAGCTCTGCTTAAGTTCCTGGAAATCCGGGTCAACAGCACGATTGACCAGACCAAATACCTGCTCAAGGTGAAAGAGTACAAGCTCAACGAAGGGTACGCCTGGATATCCGTGGAACTGGCAGAGTGACGGAGGGCAGTGGTAGGATGGGTCCGTACGGCCGATGGTTCAAGCGTTGCGTGGACTTAGGGCTGGCCGCGGGAGGTGTTTTTGTTTTCGCGCTGCCCATGGGCTGGATCGCATGGCGGTTGCGGAGGGAACTTGGGTTCCCCGTGCTCTTCCGCCAGACACGGGTAGGTTTGGGGAGGAAACCCTTCACTGTGCTGAAGTTCCGGACGATGAAGGCGGACGGGGCCGTGCCGTCCCTGTTCTGCCGGCGCTTGCGGGCCTGCGCACTGGATGAGCTGCCGCAGCTGGTCAACATCCTGCGCGGAGAGATGAGTTTCGTCGGGCCCCGCCCGCTGATCCCGGAGGAGCTCGAGACCTTGGAACAGTTGCCTCGCGGAGCCGATCGCCTGCTCCTGCGTCCCGGCTTGACGGGTCTCGCGCAACTGCACAGCAGTAAGGTACCCCCACTCCCTGAACGGCTCCGATGGGATTTGGCCTACGCGGACCGGTGTTCTCTCCTTTTGGACCTGGAGATCCTGCTCAAGTCGGTGGCGGTAACGCTGCGCGGCGCGTGGGAAAAGCCGTAAACCTATGCCAAACCGTCCGGAAGATTGGCAGCTGGATGACTACTTGCGGGCGATGCGCCTGCACCGATGGACCATCCTGCTCTTTGTCCTCGGAAGCAGCTTGCTCGGCTTCTCCCGCGTCATCCAGAAACCGAACATCTATCGGGCCTCCGCCCGCATCCTGATTGAGACGCAGGCCCCGCGCGTTGTCCAATTCCAGGAGATCGCCACGACCTCCCCGGGGGACCGGTCGTTCCTGCAAACGGAATACCAAGTGATTTCCAGCTACGCGGTGATGTCCAAGGTAGTGGAGGATCTCAACCTAGCCTCGTTCCCGCCGTTCTCTCAGGCGAAGGACCCGGCCCTGATGCTGCAAAGCATGGTCTTGGTATCGCCGGTACGGGCAACAAAGCTGGTGGACATCATTGTGATCGGAACCAAGCCGGATTTGATCACTCGGATCGCCAACGGCGTCGCGGAGACGTACGCGCGGACCAACCTGGAACGGCGCCGGGATCTGACCACCGGGGGCGCCCAATGGCTCCGGGAAGAGGTGGATAGGATGGAAACCCGGATGCGGGAATCGCAGATCAAGCTTCAAGAATTCCGGGAACAGCACGGCGCCACCGATTTCGGAGATCAAACCCAAAGCAGCGTGCTGCAACGGCTCCAGGCCCTGAACGTCACTCTTAACAAGGTCCGGGAAGACCGGCTGGACGCGGAGATGAAATACCGGGAGAAACACCCGACGCTGCTGGAGCTGATGGCCAAGGAACGGGAACTTCAGCTGGCGCTGTTCGACCAGGAACAGAAGGCTCTGGAACTCTCCCGGCTCTCTATCCAATACACGGCCCTGTTGCGGGAATCCAAAACCAGCGAAGCGATCTACAACATCCTGCTCACCCGCCTCAAGGAACTCTCCGTTCAGGAAGGGCTGCAGAACAACAATGTTCAGAGGGTGGATGAGGCGCGCCTGCCGACTAGTCCGATCGGGCCCGCCCGGGCGAAGGAGGTGGCCGGTGCGACGTTCATCGGGCTGCTGCTGGGTTGCGGGGTGGCCCTCCTGCGGGAGTTCACAACGAAAACGGTCCGGACCCGGCAAGACTTCGAGCTGCTGCTGGAAATTCCCTTCTTGGGCCACATCCCACAGATATCGGTACCGCGCAAACCGAGACAGGGTCAGAAAGCGATTCTGCTGCCCGATCTGAAATCCCAGGTGGCCGAGACGGTCCGGTCGGTCCGGACCACGCTGGAGTTCATCCTGCCCTCCGATCAGCCCCATATCCTACTGCTGACCAGCGCTCTGCCAGAAGAGGGAAAATCCACCATCTCCATCAACCTGGCCATCGCGCTGCATGAGCTGGGGCGGAAGGTGCTTTTGATCGACGCCGACCTAAGGCGGCCGGCGCTGCACCGCTACCTGGACCTTCCGTTGGAGCCGGGTCTGAGTGGTTTTCTTCAGGATACTGTCACCGCACAGGAGTTACTCCAGCCGGTCCCTTCGGTCGAAGGGCTTCAGGCCATTTCCGCCGGTCTCACCCCCCGGCAGCCGACCGACCTCTTGAGCAACCAGAAATTCCAGGAGGCGCTCAGAACCTGGAAAAATGAATTCCAATACATACTCATTGATTCCCCTCCGGTCCTGGTCGCCGCCGACGTGGCGGTCATGGCCACCTTCGCGGACGGCGTGATTTACATCGTCCGGGCCAACCGCACGCACAGCGAAGCGGTGGCGGCAGGAAAACAGCGGCTAGTGGACGTGGGGGCCAAGGTCATCGGAGGAGTTCTCAACGGCGCTCATATCGAATTGGAGCGAGGATACCGATATTACTATTCCAACAAGTACTACCGGCAAGAACCCCGTCGAGGAAAGAAACCCCGCGGGACCCCTAAGCTGATTTCTGACCCGCCGCCGGCATCTGAATCTGTCGGTGAACTCTAGCTCCCCCTCCCGGTTACTGCTGACGTCCTTCCCGCATTACAGGGCGCTGGCGGTTGGCGCTTTTCTCTCTCTCGTCTGGATTTTTCTCTTAAACTCAAAACTGAAGTGGCTAAGCAACCCGGAGCAATTTCAATTAACCCTCTTGTTTATTCTGTGCGCCCTGCCAGGCCTGCTTTTCCTGGGAGGTCACCGGCTGAGAATACCCGTCATGCCTCTCTGGGGGGTGGGGTACTTCGTGCTGTTCGGGATGCCTTTTCTCGGAAAAGAAGCAAGCTTCAACCTCTCCTCCTTCGAGTTCGGGATGATCTCGGAAGCGCTTGGATTAACGGTCCTGGGAGCCTTTTGCTGCCTTCTGGCGTTCTACACCCCCGTTTCCAAATGGGTCGAAACCTTGACGCCGGCTTTGCGCCAACCGTGGGATTTGCGTCGGGCGCCCAAGAGCGGGGTGATTTTGTGCTTGCTAGGGATTGCCGCTCACTACGTTCTTCTGACCACCAATACAGCCACAGCATTAGCGCAGCCTCTGTCTGTCTTCTCCAAATCAGCGACGATGGGAGTCCTGACTCTTTTTCTGCTTCAGCTTCGTGGAAAGCTTTCTCTCCGGCTGAAGATATTTCTCTGGGGATTTGTCCTTCCGGTCGAATATCTCTTTGGGCTGGGAACAGGTTCCGTCTATAACGCGGTGATCGTTATGGCCCCTCTGCTGTGCTGTTACTGCGCGGAACGGCGAAAGATCCCGGTTTTATGGACCGCGATCGTCCTGGGTGTTTTCATCATCCCGTTCCTCGGCTTTAAGGGGGAGTACCGCTCCTACGCCTGGAGCACGGAGGGGGATGTGCAAGTTTCCTCCTCTCCGTTCCAGCGGGGGTTGTTTTTTGTCCAGCTCGTCACAACGCGCCTTACCGAAGGGGGAACGGAGTCCTATAGCGTGGCCGTGGAAACCGCCGAGGAACGGGCCAGTCAGCTGGAACTGCTGGCCAACGTGATGGAACAAACCCCCGGGATTGTCCCTTTCTGGAAGGGAGAGACGTACGCTTCTCTGTTTTGGGTATTTGTTCCCCGGATCCTCTACCCGAACAAGCCGAAGAAATTGTTCGGGAATGAATTCGGACATCGCTATGGAATCCTGCACGAGGAGGACGAAATCACCTCGGTCAACATCCCCCACCAGGTCGTGGAAATGTACATCAATTTCGGACGGACCGGCGTCTTTTTCGGGATGTTGCTGGTCGGTTGTCTCTATCGGGCCATCACCACTCTTCTGGACCGGCCCGAATCCGGAGAACGGGCTCTGATCATCGGTTGCACGATTTGCTCCGTTTTGTTGAACCTGGAGAGCGACTTCTCCCTGGTGTTCGGAGGGGTGATCTACTGTTTGTTGATTCTCTACACGGTGTCTTCCATTTTTCACGGGAATGCACCCGCCCAAAAAAAAGAGGTCTCCCCCGCGTGAGCGCACCCGCCTCTCCTTCAATCTCCGCCATCATCATGACGAAGAACGAGGAGCTTAACCTGCCGGCCTGCTTGACTGCCCTCCAAGGATGGTGCCACCCAATCTTTGTGGTGGATTCCGGAAGCAGCGACGGGACCGAAGCAGTAGCCCGCCGTTTCGGCGCGGAATTCGTGCCGCACCCGTGGGAGGGGGCCGCCAAGCAATGGAATTGGGCGCTTCAAAACCTTCCTCTGCGGTCCGATTGGGTTTTGGGGTTGGACGCGGACCAACGGGTGCCCGAAGAGCTCAAACAAGAATTGCTTCAGGCCGCCCGACACGGCCCCCCGGACGTTTGCGGCTATTACCTCCCGCGCAAGCAAATCTTTCGAGGCCGCTGGCTCCGACACGGCGGTTATTGGCCCAAATATCTTTTGAAATTCTTCAGGAACGGGACCGCTCACTGTGACGAGCAAGAGTTGGTGGATTTCCGTTTTTACGTCCGGGGGAAAACCCTGCAGTTGAAATCCCCGATGACTGAGGAAAATCTGAAGGAGTGGGACATTACCTTCTGGCTCCAAAAACACGTGGGTTTCGTGGAACTCCACGCCCGGGAAGAACTGCGCAGGCGCAGGGACCCCCCGGAGTGGAGCTTGACCCCCTCCCCCTGGGGTACTTCGGATCAAAAGACGCTTTGGCTCAAGCAGTGGTGGTACCGGCTGCCGCCTTTAGCAAGGCCGTTCCCCTATTTCCTCTACCGCTACCTGTTCCGGCTGGGATTCTTGGACGGTTCTCAAGGGGCTTTATATTACTTCCTGCACGATTTCTGGTACGAGCTGATGATCGCCGTACGCCTGAAAGAACTGGAGAAAAAAACGAAGGGCTCCGGTTGAAAGTCCTGCACGTCGTCTCCTCTCTAAGCGTTGTTTCGGGCGGCGTGTCGGCCGGCGTCCGGGATCTCTGCCTCGGACTGTCGGATGCCGGCGTGAAGGTGGAGCTCCTCACCACCCTGCGCGGGTACGATCCATACCGGGAAGGGCCTCTGGACGAACCCCTGAAGACCGCCGGGGTGGAGCCCCTCTATTTCCCCGCCCACCCGTGGGGTTGGTTGGGCGGAGCCCACGCCTACAGCCCGGAACTCCGGAGGGAGCTCCGGAAGCGGATCCCGGCTGTGGACCTGGCGCACCTCCATGGAGTGTGGTTATACCCGACCGACACCGCCGCTCGGATTTGCAGGGCATTCGGAATCCCTTACATCGTTTCTCCCCACGGCGCCCTGGACCGTTACGGGCTGCGCCGCCACCCACTGCTGAAGCGCATCTACGGCCTCACGCTCGAGCGGCAGGTATTGGCGGGGGCTTCTTTGATTCACTTCACCAGCCGGGCGGAACAGAGACAGGCCTGGACATTCGGCGTGGACCGGCCCACCACCGTGATCCCTCTGTCGATCGACGTTCAAGCGGCCGTCTCTGTTCCACCCGGAAGTTTCCGTGCGCGTTTCCCTGAAGCAACGGAGAAACACCTGCTTCTTTTTCTCGGCCGGTTGCACGCCAAGAAGGGTTTGGATTTCCTGGTGGATGTTTTCGTACGGGTGGCACAGCATCGGAATGATGTCCGGCTGGTGGTTGCGGGGCCCGAGGGCGGAGCGGGGCCGGCCGCCCGCCGGGCGCTGGCCCAAGCCGGCCTCCTGGAACGGGCAACGTTCACGGGCCTCCTTCTTGGGAAGGATAAGTGGAGCGCTTTCAGAGACAGCCGTCTATTTCTCCTTCCTTCCGAGGATGAGAACTTCGGCGTAAGCGTCTTGGAAGCGATGGCCGCCGGAGTTCCGGTCCTTGTTTCCCAGCAGGTGGGCCTGGCGGATGCGGTGGCCGGCGGTAGGACCGGCCTCGTGCTGAAGCGGTCCCCCGCCGTCTGGGCTGAGTCGGTCGAGCGCCTCTTGGATGACCCACCCTCCTGCCTTCGGATGGCGGAAGCGGGCCGCCAGCTCGCGCAGACCGAATACTCCACAAACCGGATCGCCGCACGGATGCGCGAAGCCTATGCCTCTGTCCTCCGCCACGACTAGGATCCTCTTGCTGGGCAACGATCCCGCCGACGCACAGTGGAGCATGCTGGAATACGGCGAACAGCTGCACAGGGCCCTGACCACCCTCTCCGGCGGAAACCCGCGAATCATCTTAAGAGCTCCGGACAGCCGCTGGTGGATCCGCCGAGGACGTTTCAGCCGCGCCGCCGGTATGTACCTCTCCCGTTACCTCCTGTACCCCCGCCTGCTCCGGGGAGAGACTGCCGGTCCGGCTCACATCCTGGACCACGGGAATGCCTGGCTCATCCGTTTTCTGGACCCCGCCAGGACCGTGATTAGCTGTCACGACCTCATCCCGCTGGTGCTGCAAACCTGGAAGAAATCTTATTTTCCTTGGTTTTCAGAGCGGGCATTCCGCGAGGCTCTCTCCGGCCTGAGCCGGGCGGCACGGATCCTTACAATCTCCGAGTGCACGAAAAAAGACATCGTGGAACGGCTGGGATGCGACCCCGGGCGGATCTCTGTCGCGCCGATGGGGATCGATCCCGGTTTCCGGCCCGCGTCCTCCCCGGAGGAAACCGCCCGGGCCAGGCGGACGCTGAGGCTCCCCGGCGGAACGCTGGTAGCGCACGTGGGGCAAACCGCCTCCTACAAAAACATCGACGGAATTCTGAAAACCTTACCCTTGCTGGACAAATCCGTCCAACTGATCCGGGCAGGCCCCCTGT
>JAUSCU010000049.1 GCA_030651065.1 Candidatus Omnitrophota bacterium
CGGCAAGATGTGGATCTTCGGTTCCGCTCTCCAGGCCGGCGCTATCGGCCTCGCGGTGATCGGCGCCGTCAACAGCGTCGTCTCCCTCTTCTATTACGTTCGCGTGATCAAGGCGATGTACATCGAGCCGGCCGCCACGCAGGCCCGCTTGCCCCGCTCCCGCTCGCTCCGCCTGGCTCTTGCCCTCTGTACCATCGGTCTCTTCCTGCTCGGCCTCTGGCAGGGTCCGTGGCTGGACCTCACCGCCCGCTCCCTCCCGATGGTCCCCCAAGCCGCCGACCTCCCCTGGTTGCTGTAAAAATCGACTTTTCAGTTCCAAGGATTTTGGTATACTGATTTCCTCCGAATTTTGGGAGACAAGTTGCCTGCCGAAGATCCCTACGCCTGGTATCGACGAGTCGGGACGCTGGTTTCGATCCCGCTCATTTTGGGTCTGTCCCCCGTGGTGGGCGGCGCCCTCGGCTGGGGCCTGGATAAGCTCTTCGGAACGCGGCCGGTGTTCACAGCCCTTCTCCTGTTGGCGGGTTTCGTGGCCGGCATTCGGGAAACCTGGAAACTGATTAAGAAAACTCTCTGAATGATGCTCACCCTCTCTTTTTTCGCTGGCGCTCTTTGGGGCCTGGCCAACGCTTGGTGTTTGGCCCGGGCCGTTCGCTGCGCCATGGAGGGCAAGCGCGGTTGGAAACTGGCCGGCTGGGTGGCCGCCAAGCTGGTTGGCCTGTACGGGCTGGCCGCCTGGATGCTGATCGGCCTGCGCCTGCCGGCCGCCCCCTGGATGGCCGGGTTCACGCTTAGCTTGGTCCTGCTCGCCTTCAAGATGAATCCGCTGGTGGCCCGCAATGACTGAAGCTCACGGTGCCGTCGCCGCTCCGGCGCATCCTCCCGAGATCCCGAACCTGATCACGCTGATCACCCACTGGATGCCGGAGGGGCCGGCCAAGCATTTCCTGCACACCTGGGAGAACGCCCTCTTTGCCTTCGTGATCGTCGGCATCGTGGGCGGGCTGATGGCGCTGGCCGCCCGCCGGGTGGCGATGCGGCCGGGCCGCGGCCAGATGCTGGCGGAGATAGTCATCGAAGGGCTGGAGGAGTTGGTCTGCGGCGTATTAGGGAAGGAACATGGCCGCCGTTTCCTGCCGTTCCTCGGCACGCTGTTCCTCTTTATCCTGGCGATGAACCTGGCGGGTTTAGTCCCGGGCCTTAAATCCCCCACCTCCCGGTTTGAAATGACCTTCTCGCTGGCCCTCTGTGTCTTCTTCTGCGTGCAGTGGACCGCGATCAAAAGCTACGGGTTCTTCGGTTATCTCTACCACCTGATGAACGAGCCGAAGGACCCGGTCGGCTGGGCGTTGGCACCCCTCATGTTCTTCATCGAGACGGTCGGGGAGATCGTCAAGCCAGTCTCGCTGGCGCTCCGGTTGTTCGGCAACATCATGGGAGAGGACACCCTGCTGGGCGTCTTCGTGGTGCTGGGGGCGATGACGTTCGCCTGGTCGAAACTGCCGATCGGCATTCCTCTGCACCTGCCGTTCGTTCTGCTGGCGATCATCTTCAGCATCGTGCAGGCGCTGGTGTTCACCAGTTTAAGCATGATCTACATCTACACGAAGTTGCCCCACGAGCAACACGCGGGGCATTAACCCAAGGAGAGCGACGAACACATGGAACAGACTGCTGTGGATTGGGCGAAGGTGGCGTTGAGCTTTGGTCTTCCGTTCGGGTTGGCGATGGCCGCGATGGCCTCGGCGATGGGGTTGGCGAAGGCGGTGACCGCGGCGATGGAAGCAATGGCGCGGCAGCCGGAAGCGGCGTCCAAGATCCAGGCCGCGATGATCCTCGGCTGCGCGTTCATCGAGGCGCTGACGATCTACGTCTTCGTGACGGTGCTTCTGTTCGGGTTCGGCCTGCTGAAGGTCTAACCAGCGTTTCATGGAGATTCTCGCGCAGTTTGTCGTCAACATCCTGGCGTTCGTCCTTCTTCTGCTTATTTTGAAGAAGTTCGCCTGGGGCTCGCTGTTGAAGCTCATTGACGACCGCAGGGCCAAGATCACCTCCGAGTTCGAGTCGATCGAGCGGACCCGGGCTGAACTGGAAAAGCTCAAGACTGACTACCAGAAGCACCTGGACCGGATCGAGGAGGAAGCCCGCGCTAAGATCCAGCAGGCGGTGGACGAAGGCCGCCGCGTCGGCGCGGAGGTCGAAGAGTCCGCCCGGGCCCACGCGCGGGAGGTTCTCGAAAAAAGTAAAGAAGCGATCGCCCTGGAGGTGGCCAAGGCCCGCCTGGAGCTCAAGGATCAGGTGGTGGACTTGGCCATCCAGGCCACGCACAAGGTCCTGCAGCAGCACCTGGACGAGGAGACCGACCGGCGGATGATTGAGGCGTTCATCAAGGAGATCAACGCCGTGGAGAAGGGGAATGGTTGACCGGACCGTCGCCCGCCGGTACGCCGAGGCGTTCGTGAACGCGCTCGAAGGGTCGAATCGGCTGGCCGTCGGGCTGGAGGAGTTGGATCAGGTCGCCGGGATGTACGGGCAGTCCAAGGAGCTCCAGCGATTCCTCGGCTCGCCGGAGATCGGGCCCGAAGATAAGGAACGGGTGCTGGACCGCGCGCTGGCGGCCGGCGCCGCCCCGGAGATGATGGGGCTGCTGCGCCTGCTGCTGAAGAAAGACCGCGTGGAGAATTTGCCGGTGGTCAACGAGGCGGCAAAAGCAGTCTCCGAGGCGCGGCAGGGAGTGGTACGGGGCCAGGTGGCCACCGCCCATGCGATCTCCTCCGCGGAGACGGAGCGGTTGGCCCAAGCGGTCGGCAAGGCGATAGGGAAACGGGTGATCTTGGACCGGCAGGTAGACCCTTCTTTGATCGGCGGCGTGCGGGTGACGGTGGGCGGCACGCTGCTGGACGGCTCGGTTCGGGCACAACTGGAAAACGTGCGTAAACAACTCAAAGCAGCAAAGGTGAATTGATCCCATGAGCATCAGACCCGAAGAAGTGACCTCTATCCTCCAGCAGGAGCTGGAGAGCTACAAAACGAAGCTGAAACTGGAATCGATCGGCACGATCCTGCAGGTGGGAGACGGCATCGCCCGCATCTACGGCCTGGACGAGTGCATGGCCGGCGAGCTGCTGGAATTCCCGGGCGGCATCATGGGGTTGGCGCTCAACCTCGAGGCTGATTCGATCGGCGCGGTGATCCTGGGCTCCGACCGGAGCTTGAAGGACGGTGACCAGGTGAAGCGGACCGGCAAGATCGCCCAGGTGCCGGTCGGCAAGGCGCTGGTCGGCCGCGTGGTGGACGCGCTGGGCCGCCCGATCGACGGCAAGGGGCCGATCGCGGCCGAGGGTTCCCGGCCGATTGAGAGCAACGCCCCATCGGTGATCCAGCGGCAGCCGGTGAAGGAGCCGCTGATGACGGGCCTCAAGGCGGTGGACGCCATGATCCCGATCGGGCGCGGGCAGCGGGAGCTGATCATCGGCGACCGCCAGACCGGCAAGACGGCGATCCTGCTCGACGCCATCATTCACCAGAAAGGGACCGGCGTCATCTGCGTCTACGTGGCGATCGGCCAGAAGCTCTCCACCGTGGTGGCCGTGGCCGAGACCTTGAAACGCTACGGCGCCATGGAGCACACGATCATCGTCAGCGCGACCGCCGAGGACCCGGCCCCGCTGCAGTACCTGGCCCCCTACACCGGCTGCGCGATGGGAGAGCACTTCCTCTATAACGGCGGGCACGCGCTGGCGGTCTACGACGACCTCTCCAAGCACGCGGCCGCCTACCGGCAGCTGTCTCTGCTGCTGCGCCGCCCGCCGGGGCGGGAGGCCTACCCGGGCGACGTTTTCTACCTGCACTCCCGCCTGCTGGAGCGGGCGGCCAAGATCCGGGACGACCTGGGGGGCGGGTCCCTCACGGCGCTGCCGGTCATCGAGACGCAGGCAGGGGATGTGTCGGCTTACATCCCGACCAACGTGATCTCCATCACCGATGGGCAGATCTACCTGGAAGCGGACCTCTTCTACTCCGGCGTCCGCCCCGCGATCAACGTGGGGTTGTCGGTCTCCCGCGTCGGAGGCAACGCGCAGACCAAGGCGATGAAGCAGGTCGCCGGCCGCCTGCGCCTCAACCTGGCGCAGTACCGGGAGCTGGCCGCCTTCGCGCAGTTCGGCTCCGAGCTGGACAAGGCGACGCAGGCGCAGCTGACCCGCGGCGAGCGGATGGTAGAACTCTTGAAGCAGGAGCAGTACGTGCCGATGCCGCTGGGCTCCCAAGTGGCTAGCATCTTCACCGGCGTCAACGGTTATCTGGACGATGTCCCGGTGGCCCGCGTGAAAGCGTTCGAGAAAGAGTTCCTGGCCTTTCTCGACAAGAGCTACCCGGACATCCTGCACGACCTGCAGCAAAAGAAGATCATCGAGCCGGCCCTTGAGCAGAAGCTCAAGACCGCCGCCGAGAAGTTCAAGGTGCAGTTCAAGTAAATGCAGAATCTCCGAGCCTTAAGGCAGCGGATCCGCTCGGTCCAGAACACGCAGAAGATCACCAAAGCGATGCAGATGGTGGCCGGCGCCAAGCTGCGCCGGTCGTTGGAGGAGCTGGTTTCATTCCGGCCGTACGCGGAGGCGCTGGGCCAGGTGACCCAGCGGTTCCTGTCGGCGCACCCGGGGTTGCAGCATCCGCTCATCGCGGCGGAGCAATCGGAAGCGCCGGCCGGGCTTGTCATCCTCACCTCCGACACCGGGCTCTGCGGCACCTACAACGAGAAGGTGCTGTCGGCCGCGGACCGGTTCCGGATGGAGTTCCCATCGGCCGTGGTCGTGGCGATCGGCAGGAAGGGGACCCGCTCCTTGGCGCATCGCGGCGGCCCCCGCCCGGCGAAAGAGATCGTCACCTGGGGCGGCCGGTACGATCCGGCCGAGGCCGGCAAGCTGCTGGGCTGGCTGGAATCGGAATACCTGGAGGGAAAAGTTTCCTCCTGGGACGTTGCTACCACCCGCTTCATCTCGGCCCTTTCCTGGAAGCCGGTGGTGGAGCGGCTGCTCCCTGCGGAGCGGCCCGCGGTCCAGGAATACCCGGAGAAGGTGATCGTGGAGCCGGAGGCCGCCGCCTTTGCCGACCGCCTGTTGCGGCGGCAGCTGCGCTCGCAGTTCGCGCGCGTCCTGCGGGAGGCCTTCACGGCCGAGCACAGCGCCCGGATGGTGGCGATGAAGAACGCCACCGAAAACGCGGATGAAATGATCTCGTCGCTTACGCTGGTGCGCAACAAGGCGCGGCAGGCGACGATCACTAAAGAACTTATTGAAGTAGTCAGCGGCGCGGAAGCGCTGAAATAGGAGAACCCATCATGGCCGAAGGATTTATCGTTCAAGTCATCGGGCCCAGCGTGGACGTGGAGTTCCCGAACGAGGCCCTCCCGAAGATCACCAACGCCGTCAAGATCGAGGACGCGGCCCGCAAGATCAACCTGACGCTCGAGGTGGCGCAGCATACCGGCAACAACGTGGTCCGCTGCATCGCGCTCGGGTCCACCGAGGGCCTCGTGCGGGGCATGAAGGTGAAGGATCTGGGGTGCCCGATCTCGGTGCCGGTCGGCCCGCAGTCTCTGGGACGGATCTTCAACCTGCTGGGGGAACCGATCGACGAACAGGGTCCCGTGCCGGAGCCGGGCAAGCGGCTGCCGATCCACCGGGATCCACCCTCTTTCACCGACCAAGTGCCGGTGACCACCATTTTGGAAACGGGCATCAAGGTGATTGACCTGCTGGCCCCGTACGTCAAGGGAGGCAAGGTCGGCATGTTTGGGGGTGCCGGCGTCGGCAAGACGGTCATCCTTCAGGAGCTGATCCGCAGCATCGCCACCCAGCACGGCGGCGTCTCGGTCTTCGCCGGAGTCGGCGAGCGGACCCGCGAGGGGAACGACCTCTGGTTGGAGCTCAACGAGTCGGGCGTGGTCAAAAAGACGGCGCTTGTCTTCGGGCAGATGAACGAGCCGCCCGGCTCCCGCCTGCGGGTGGCCCTCTCGGCCCTCACGATGGCGGAATACTTCCGCGATGAGGAAGGCCGCGACGTGCTGCTGTTCATCGACAACATCTTCCGCTTCTCGCAGGCCGGCTCCGAGGTCTCCACGCTGCTGGGCCGCATGCCCTCCGCCGTCGGCTACCAGCCGAACCTGGCCACCGAGATGGCGCAGTTACAGGAGCGGATCACCTCCACCAAGCGGGGCTCGATCACCTCGGTGCAGGCGGTCTACGTACCCGCCGACGACTTGACCGACCCGGCACCGGCGACCACCTTCTC
>JAUSCU010000056.1 GCA_030651065.1 Candidatus Omnitrophota bacterium
GCGCCGCCGGCCCCAGCGAGAAACCGCCCTGAACGAGACCGGGACTCGAGAAGGAATGGGGTGAGGAGGCAAAGTAACAGGTGAGGATCGCCAGCAGCATAAAGACCGAGCCGGCCAGCGTATAAAGGAAGAACTTAATCGCCGCGTACTCCCGGCGCGGGCCGCCCCAGATGCCGATCAGGAAATACATCGGCACCAGCACCAACTCCCAGAAGAGGTAGAACAGGAACAGGTCCAGCGCCAGGAAGGTCCCCATCATACCGACGACCAGCAGCTGATAGAGGAAGAAATATTCCTTCAGACGGTCCTTGATCGAGGCAGAGGCAACCGCCGCCACGAAGGAGAGCAGTGCGGTGAGGAAGATCAACGGTAGGCTGATCCCATCGGCGCCTACGTGGTACCAGACGTTGATCTGCGGGATCCAGGAGAACTTATCCTCGAACTGGAACCCCGCGGCGCCCGGCTGGAACTTGAACAGCAGCACCACGCTTAAGACCAGGGTCGCCAGCGTGGAGAGGATCGTGATCCCGCGCAGAAGGGTCCCCTGGGTCTTAGGGACCAGCAGCGTGAGCAGCGCTCCGGCCAGCGGCAGAGCGACCAGCAGACTCAAAAAAGGAAAAGTCATTCTGTCACCTCAAAATGAAGAAGATGGCCAACGCTCCTGCCGAAGCCACCAGCAGGTAATTCTGAACCAAGCCGGTCTGCAACAGGCGCAGCATGCCGCCCGCTTGGCCGGCGCTCCACGCCGTGCCGTTCACCGCCCCGTCCACCCAATGCTCGTCCACCCAACGTTTCACGCGGCTCAACCGGAGCCCCGCCTCGCCCGCCCCGTTGACCGCGCCGTCCACCACGCCGGCGTCGAATCCGAACAGCTTCTGCGAAATCCAGCGAACCGGCCGCAGCAGCGCCAGCTCGTACAGCTCATCCACGAAATACTTCCCGGCCACGAGGCGGTACAGCGGGCGCAAAGAAACGCGCAGCCCCTCGGGCAACAGCTGCCAGCCCAGCCCGTACCGGACCAGCGCCAGCGCGATCCCGGCGGAGGCGATCAGCACCGAGGCGCTCTCCAGCCAGTGCGGCGCTTCGTGGTGGCCCGCTTCCGCCCCCATGAAGTGCTGCATCCCGTGGCCAAGCCAGGGGGAACCGAGCAACCCGATGCCCGCCGCGCCGATGGCCAACACCATCAGCGGAACGGTCATCACTGCCGGCGATTCATGCGCGTGGGATTCCTCGCGCGGCGCGCCAAAGAAGGTGAGCACCACCGCCCGCGTGATGTAGAAGGCGGTCAGCAAGGAAACGAGCATCGCCGCCGCCAGATAGACCGGCGGGAGGGAACTGCTGATCGCGGTCAGGAGCCCTTCCTTGGACCAGTATCCGGAGAAGGGCGGAATCCCCGCCATCGCCACCGACGCCAGAAGGAAGGTACCGGCAGTCACCGGCATTTTCCGCCAGAGGCCGCCCATCCGGGTGATCTCCTGGTGGTGCACCGCGTGGATCACGGAGCCGGCGCCAAGGAACAACAGCGCCTTGAACCAGGCGTGTGTCACCAGGTGGAACATCCCGGCGAAGGAGTTGCCGGTGCCGAGCCCCAGCATCATGAGTCCCAGCTGGCTGAGCGTCGAGTAAGCAAGGATTCGCTTGAGATCGGTCTGCGTGCAGGCGATCGTAGCGGCGAAAAGGGAGGTGAACGCCCCGACCGCCGCCACCACCGCCAGCGCCTGCGCGTTCGCCAGGAAGAGGGGCAACGTGCGGGCCACGAGATAAACGCCGGCCGCCACCATCGTGGCGGCGTGGATGAGGGCCGAGACCGGCGTGGGGCCTTCCATCGCGTCGGGCAGCCAGACGTGGAGCGGGAACTGGGCCGACTTGCCGGCCGCTCCCCAAAAGATCAGCACCGCCACCACCGGGGCCCAGCCCCCCAGCAGCGCCGCCTTCCCGCCCAGGTCGGCGAAACTCAGATCGCCGGTGATTTTCGCGATCAACAGGATGGCCCCGAAGAGCCCCAAATCCCCGACGCGCGTCGTGAGGAATGCTTTCTTACCGGCGTTGGCCGCGGCCGGTTTCTCGAACCAGAAACTGATCAGGAGATAAGAGCAAAGCCCCACCCCTTCCCACCCGATGTAGAGAAGCAGGAAGTTGTCGGCCAGCACCAGAGTCAGCATCGCGCAAAAGAAAAGGGAGAGATACGCGAAGAACCGGGAATAGCGCGGATCGCCCTTCATGTAGCCGGTGGAATAGAGCATGATCAGCCAACCGATCCCGGTTACCACCAGGCACATCACCACCGAAAGCGGGTCCGCCATGAAGCCCATTCGAAGCGGGTGATCGCCGAGCGTGAGCCATGTCCAGACGTAATGCTCGAAAACCTCTGCAACACGCCCATCCACCCCAGCAACAAACGACTGGTGAAGATCAATGGCCAGCCATTTCCACTGCTGCAGCGAAAGGAGGAATGATCCCAGCAGCGCGGCGAGACTAACGACCGGCGCAAATTTCCCCAGCCGGCGCCCGAAAAAGATCAGGATGCAGAAGGAGATCAGCGGAAGGCCGGGGATCAGCAGGAGAGGCATCGCATCACCCTTTCAGCAACTTGATCTCGTCCGCCGAAATCGTTTGCCGGTGGCGGAAGATCGCCAGCACCAACGCCAGCCCGACGACGGCTCCCGCCGCCGCGATCCCGATCACGATCAGGGCCACCACCTGCGTCTCGCCGCCCACGTCACCGCGCGCCCGGCCGAACGCGATCAGGTTCAGGTTGGCGCTGTTCAAAATGAGCTCGATCGCCATCAGGATGCCGATCGCGTTGCGCCGGGTCAGGGCCCCGAAAATCCCGAGGGCGAACAGCCCGGCGGAAACCACCAGCATATGCGAGAGGGGGATAATCACTCGGGGTCTTTCCTCGCGATGAAAACCGCCCCAACCAAAGCGCCCAGCAGCAGGAGCGATAACACTTCAAACGGCAGCAGATAGGTGGAGAGCAGCGTTTTACCCAGTTCGGGGAGGGCCGCCGGAGCCGCGTCGACCGGTGCCAGCCAGGGAGCGTGGAACAGGAGGTGGGCCAGCCCCAACCCCAGCACCGCCGCCACCGCCAGCCCGCCCCAAGCTTGCCCGTTCCAGCGGGGCACCGACGGGTCGGCAATCCGGGCGGTCAGCATCACGCCGAAGACCAGCAGCGTCAGGATCGCCCCGACGTAGACCAGGATCTGCACCACCGCGAGGAACTCCGCCTCGAGGAACAAGTAAAGGATGGCCACTCCGAAGAGGGCGACCGCCAGCCCCAGCGCCGCACGGAACAGGTTCCGCGCCGAGACTGCCGCCCAAGCGCCGGCGAGGGTTCCCGCGGCGACCACATAGAAGGCCGCCTTCGCGGCGGATTCAAGCGGACCGATCGTTTCAAGCATGAAGGAAGCTGCATTATAACGTATAATTCCGCTATGGTAATCCTGCATCCCCCTTCCGTGGTGATTCTTCCGGTGCTGGATGACGGCCGGGTGGTGCTGATCCGCCAGTTCCGCCACGCGATCAAACGTACGATCTACGAGATCCCGGCCGGCACCCGCGAACCGAACGAGCCGGCCCTTGCCTGCGCGAAACGGGAGTTGATGGAGGAGACCGGCTACTCCGCCTCCCGCTGGAAGCGGATCTGCGAGTTCTATCCGGCGCCCGGCATCTCCACCGAGCGGATGGACCTGTTTGTCGCCCGGGGCTTAAAGAAACTCAAGAAGAGGATCCCGATGGACAAGGATGAGAGGATCACCGTGCACCCGGCTCCGGTCCACCGGGCGCTTCAACTGGTCCGGCAAAACAAGATCATGGATGCCAAGTCCATCATCGGCATCCTCTGGGGCCTGGACAGGGTAAAATGGAAGTAGTCCGATGCTGACCCCGACCAACGAGCTCTTAAAGAAAATCGAGGCGATCTACCGTAAGGACCGCCGGTACAAGCCGGAGGCCTACCTGTTCGTTCTGGCAGGGCTGCATTTCACGCTCGGTCAGATGCCGGAACCGCGCCACATCACCGGGCAGGAGCTGCTCCAGGGGCTGCGGGTCTACGGGCTCGACCAGTTCGGGCCGCTCACCGCGCAGGTGTTCGAGCACTGGGGTATCCACCGCACCGAGGACTTCGGCCAGATCGTCTTTACCCTGGTCGAGAACAAGCTGCTGCGCAAGACGGAGGAGGATTCCCTTGACGACTTCAAGGAGGTCTACGACTTCTCCCACGCCTTCGATCCGGTCCCGCTCTACCGCCTTCCCGACGACGCGTGACCCACCGATGCGGGAGTGTCGCGATCATCGGGCGGCCCAACGTCGGGAAATCCACACTGCTGAACCGCTTCCTCGGCCAGAAGATCGCCGCCGTTTCCCCTAAACCGGAAACCACCCGGGACCGCCTTCTGGGCATCCTGACGCTGCCCGGCGCGCAGGTCCTCTTCCACGACACGCCGGGGATCTACCGGGGGGCGAAAACGCTGTTGGCCAAGCACCAGGTGCAGGTGGCCCGCGAAGCCCTGGCGGAGGCGAACGCGGTGCTGGTCATGACCGACGCCGTGACCGGGCTCACCGACAAGGACCGGGACCTGTTCCGGCTGCTGCCGCAAAGACGGGGACAGTCCGCCGATGAGAAAATCTCTGTTTTTCTCGCGATGAACAAGGTGGACCGGGCCCGAAAACCGCAGATCCTGCCGCAAATCGAGGAAGCGCTGCGATTGTACCCGTTCCGGGAGATCTTCCCGATCTCCGCGCTGAACGGAGAAAACATCTCGCCGCTGTTGATCTCTCTCGTCGCCGCGCTGCCGGAAGGACCGGCCGCCTACTCCGCCGATCAAGTGACCGACCGCCCTCTGCGCGTGCTCGCGCAGGAGATGATCCGGGAAAAGGCCCTCTTGTTCACGCAGGAGGAGGTACCCCACTCCGTCGCGGTGCTGGTCGAGGAGTGGCGGGAGGGGACCCGGGGGGCTAAGCTGTATGTCCGGGCGACGGTCTACGTGGAACGGGACAGCCAAAAAGGGATCCTGATCGGGAAAAACGGGGATCTGCTCAAGAAGGTCGGTGAAGCTTCCCGCCGGGAGATTGAGAAACTCTCCGGCAGGCCGGTCTTCCTGGATCTCTGGGTGAAGGTAGCAAAGAACTGGCGACGGGACACGATAATGCTTAAAAGGCTTGGATATGCATAAAAATTGGGTAAATAAAACTACTAAACATATATTTTTGATATAAAAATGGGTATTTTACTCCACTTTTGTCTATTTTTATCAAAAACAATTTCCCCGAAAATTTCACAGCTTACGGTATTGTTCCTTGAAGCCGGATATGGCATGGTTGGGGTGGCTGACAAGGGCAAACCCGCCGAAAGACGGGGACGCAAAGCCACGGGCCTAAACCGGGGTGGGAACGCTTCCGGCAGGGTAGCCGGGTTGCCGACGCGGTTTCACGCAGGCGCGTCGTAGGTGCCGATCGTCCGGCCGATTAATGATACAGCCCCCCGCTCGGGGAGGCTGGGCTGTTCAGACGATTGTCTGCGCCGCCTTTGTCGGCTTTTCTTTTCCTGAGGCGACTGCTATCATAAGCGCGCAATGAGGACCCCTCTTCAGGGCGGCGCGCCCAACAAGCGCTGGCTCCTGCGCCAGATCTCCCTTTTCACCTCTCTCACCGATTCCCAATTGGACTTGCTGGCCCAACACTGCCGCATCGTCGAATACGAAAAGGATTCTTTCATCTACCGGCAAGGGGACCCGGCCGATGCCTTCTACGGGTTGGCCAGCGGCCGGGTACGGGTCTTCGTGCAGCACGGCGCCGAGAAGCAGGAGACGACGGAGATCCGGCATCCGGGGGACTACTTCGGCACCATCTCAATTCTGACGAACGAACCCCACTCGGTCACCACCCAGGCCATCAACGATTCCATCCTCATCAAGATCAAGCGGTCCGACTTCGAGGAGTTGCTGCGGAAAATCCCGGAGATGGCCATCCACCTGTCCACCACCCTCTCGCGCCGCTTTCGGCAAAAGGGTCTGCCGGCCAAGCGGGTGTTCGAATCCACGCTGATCTCCCTCTACAGTTCCGTCAAGGGGTCCGGCCGAACGATGTACGGGATTAACCTGGCCTGCTCCCTGCGCAAGGAGACCGGCAAGCGGGTGATCCTGGTGGACTTGAATCCAGGCGGCGAGGGGCTTTATCAGGCGCTGGGAGTCACCCAATTCCCGCCCCCCATCCGGCTGAAGGGGGCCGGGTTGGACCAGGCGCAGGTGGCCGCCTCGATCGTGCGTCATGAAACGATGGGGCTGGACACGCTCAACATCTTCCACGAGCCTCACATCTCGGCGGACGTGGGCCAGATCAGCCCGCTCTTGTCGTACCTGGCCAACCTGTACCACTTCGTGATCACCGACCTGCCCCATCAGATGGACCGGACGGTTTTCAAGGCGCTGGCGCAGGCCGACCTGATCCACCTGGTCTGCGAGGGAACCCGGGGACAGCTGGAAACAACGGCGCAGGTGGTCGAAGAACTCAAACGCACGATCCAGCAGGCGGGGGACCGGCTCCGCGTGGTAGTCAACGAAACCACCCAGGATGTGGACGAGTACCACCGGGGAGAAATCCTCCAGCACAAGATCTACGCCACGCTGCCGGCCATCAACGCCCCGCCGGCGCCGGGGCACCCGGTGACGCTGGCGCACCCCGACTGGAAATACTCCCGGGCGGTCCGCCGGATCAGCCGGGAGATTGGCGAGGTACTGGTGGGGCTGGTGCTCGGGAGCGGTGCCGCGATGGGGTTGTCCCACATCGGGGTGTTGCGGGTGCTGGAGAGAGAGGGGATCCCTATCGACGTGGTGGCCGGCTCCTCCATCGGCGCGCTCATGGGCGTGCTCTGGGCCGCCGGCTACTCTCCGGACGACCTGGAGAAGCTGGCCGCGCAGTTCCGCACGAAGGGGTCCCTGCTAAAACTGCTGGACCCTCCCTTCCCTGGACCCAAGTTCGGGATCCTGCTCGGAAGAGAAGTGACCCGGTTCCTAACCAAGCATCTCGGAGACAAAACCTTCCGGGACCTGCGGCTGCCGGTGAAGGTGACCGCCGTGGATTATGCCCGCAGGGAGCTGGTGGTCCTGGACGAAGGGTCGGTCGTCCAGGCAATCCGCGCGTCGGTTTCGATCCCGGCCATTTTTTATCCCGTCAAGGTGCGCGGCCGGTGGCTGATCGATGGCGGCGTGCTGGATCCGGTGCCGGTGGATGTGCTGCACCGGATGGGGGTCCACAAGGTGATCGCCGTCAACACGCTTCCGAGCCCGGAGGACATCTCCCGCCGGTACCAGGAGCTGGCGGAGGAGCGGGTCCGCCTGACCCGGGAGGCCCAGAGCCAGGGCTGGCTGAACATGGCCGCCTTCCGGATGCGGCAGGGGTTCTGGAACTGGATGGACACGAACATCTTCGATGTGATCATGCACACGATGCAGGGGATGGAGTACGTTTTGGCCGATGCGCAGTGCGCGCAGGCCGACGTGGCGCTGCACCCGACCATCCCCCGGGTCAACTGGTGGGAATTCTACAACGTGGATCAGCTGATCCGCCGCGGCGAGGAAGAGGCCGAGGCGCATTTGCCTG
>JAUSCU010000059.1 GCA_030651065.1 Candidatus Omnitrophota bacterium
GGGAGAGGGCCTGCAGGACCGTCTGAAGATCGGCCTCCCGGAAATCCAAAGAGATGATCGCCTCTTGGATCGGGACCTCCTGGGTGTCCGCCTCCGCGCCGAAAGAACCGGGGGGGATCACCATCGATCCCACTAAAAACAGGGAAACAAAAACTCTTCCAAGCGGCATCCGCCACTTCATAGGATGTCCTTCTCCTCTTCAGGTTCTCGGGTAGTGAGCCGCTGGGTTTCCCCATCCTTCCAGATCGTCACGGCGTTGGCTTCAATCTTTAAGATCCGGATCCCTTCCCATTCCTCATTCTCCCGCAGCAGCCGGCCGTTGAGGATCACGGTCGAATCACCCGAAGGGTCGTAGACCACCCCCTGCAGAGAGATGCCCCCTAATCCGAGAGGGCCCGCACCCTCTTCATCGGGGGGCGGATTGACCCGCTGCCCATCGGGCAGCAGCAACGGCACGAAGGGATTCCGTTTCCCCTTTGATTCATACGCGGCCCAGGCGGACGGACAGCCCGCGGCCAAAGCAAAGATCAGCAGGAACGCGGCGGCCTTCACTCTTGCGCGGCCTCCGGTCCCGGCGCCAGGAACGCCAGCAACAGCATCTTGATCTCCTGGTCCCACAGCTCCTTGCCGGGATGGATTTCCAGCTCCCGCAGACGCACCAAACTGTCGGATTGCTCCAATTGGTCCAGAAACCTACCGACTTGATGATAACCCGCCGTGGCCACCAATTCCAACGGGATCTCCAGATAACCACTGGGGCCTACCTGCACCTGGGCCAGGTCCTGCTTCGAGCGCAGCGTCACCACACGAACGTGCGCCGTTCGGGCGAACTGCGCGATCCTATCCAGCAAACCCGGGAGCTGTTCCTCCGGCGGGCCGGAAACGGAAGGCGAGGAATACCGGGCAGCCAGCTCGGCCCGTTTCTTTTCCATCTCCGGCAGATGCTGGAGGTCCCGCCGCATCCGCTCCACCTTGCTCCGAAGAACCGTTAGCTCGGAACCCTGGCGGCCAGCCGTGCGGGTCTGAGGAATAATCAGGAGCTGCAACCAAAAGAACCCACCTACCACGGAGAGGACGGCGGCCAGAAGACGCATCTGCTTCTGCTGCTGCGGAGTAAGCTCAGCCATGGGTCATTCCGGGGGCGTCAGAAGAAGCACGAAGTCTGCCACCTCCTCCTCCTTAATGTGCCGATGCTCCACCGATTTCAGCTCCACGCTGCCGAACCAATCCTGAAATCCCGGCTGCTCTTTAAGCTGCTGGAGGAACCGGGTAACGTGCCCGCCGCCATCAACGTCCCCGCCGGAGCCGACCAGGGCCGTTCCCTGAACGTGAACACGGAGGCTCTTTCCCTGAACATACTCCAGCCGGGTCAGCCAGACTTGCGGCACCACCGCGTCGGAGATCAGCGCCAATCTTGGCGCCCACCGCGCTTGCTTGTTCTTTGCCGTCTGGAGCGCGTCCGCTTGGCGCTGCAGCTGCTGAACGCTCTGCTGCAGCTCGGTCAGTCTCTCCTTCTTCGGCTCGAGCGTCTCCCACTCGGCCTGAAGCCGCTTTAGCTCTCGGGACCGCCTTAGGTTCTCGAGGGGCAGCCCGATCGAAATCACCACCGCCCCCACCGCGACCGCGATGCCGATCTCGCGCCATGGAAGGGTCACCGCTTCTTTCTTGGACCGCGCAGCGATCAGTTCCGGCGGCATCAGGTTGATCTTAATCACTTCGCCAATCCCCGGAGGGCCAGCCCCACCGCGATCGTGAAGGAAGGATCTTTGCTCATCGGATCCCACACCTTGACCGGCAATCCTGAAGCCTCTTGGACCCACTCCTTGAACTCAGGGCACCGGGCGGCCCCGCCGCTCAAGACCAGCCGATCCACCCGCTGGCCGAACTGGTTCTCGTAGAAATCAAATGAAACCCGGCACTGGCTCAGCCATTCTTCCCAGGCCGGCTGCATCGCGGCGCGAACCTCAGCGGCGCGTCCCTCCGGCCGGCACTTTAACCGCTCCGCTTCCGGAAGACCTAGACGCAGCGTGGAGGCGACTGCCTGCGTGAAGGCAGAGCCGCCGACGTTGATTTCCCGAGCGAACTCCAGCTGGGAATCCCGGATGAAATCCAGAACGGTCCCGCGGCTGCCGATGTGGAGCAACGCAGTCACCCCGCTCTCCGGCGGGGAGGAAGCCCCTTCCCAAGCGTTGGTCAGAGCCACCATCTCCAGATCCACCGCGAGAGGCGTCACCTCGCAAAGAGAGAGCAGCCCCAGCAGGTCGTTCACCAACTCTCTCCGGGCGGCCACCAGCAGAACATCCATCTGACCGCCGGGCCGTTCCGTTAGGATTGAGAAGTCAAAAAAAACCTCCTCCATTTTGAAGGGGATGTGCCGCTCCGCCTCGAATGAGAAGGCGGAACGCAGCTCTTGCGGAGTCATCTTGGGAAGGGAGATGCGCCGGAGGATGGTGCCGGCCCCCCCGACTGAGACCACTGCCGGGAGATCGCGGTAACTCAGTTTTTCAAGCACCTGACGGACGGCGGCGGAACGCTGGGCAGGCTGCGCTTCGGAAGGGAGTTCCACTTTTTCAGCCTGGGCAATCTCGATCCCGCCTACCGCGCGGTGGAGACGAACGCCCTTAACAGAGGAAGTGCCGACATCCAACCCGATGCAGCGGGACGGCCCTTGGCGGCCGCCGAATCCCGCCATCAGTTGTGCGATCAAAGGGTGTGGCACTAGGTGGGATTATACCACCCCTCAGACGTCGATTTCCTGCTGCTCGATTGCTTTGGAACGGTCCGGTTCGGAGGAGTCGGATGAGGGGGGAGACCCCGTTTGCGCCGGCTCCGGCCAAGGAGCGCTTTGGACCGGGAGAGCCGGGGCTGTCGGGACCGCGAGAGAGGTAACCCCGCGCGGCGCGGAAATCTTCTCCTGCCACCGGATCAACCCCGCCACCCCCAAAAAGAGGGAAAGACCCGCGCAGATTCCGAACAGCCACCGTTGAAGCGAGCCCACCGCCTATTTTTCCTCCCAAACTACCGTCGTGTAATTCCCCGTGGCGGGGAAGAAAGGAGGAGTCGTGTTCATCAGCCGGTTGTCGTAACGGTAGTCCTTGAGGTAGCCGCTCCCCCCGAGGGTGCCGACCGCTCCACGGTTTTTCTGGATGATCCCGCCTATGACCGTCAGGGTTCCCCGGGCCGAACCCGAATTGTAATTCTGAACGGTAAAAGAGGTGTTCATCGCCATAATCGAGGCGTCAATCCGCATGTTTTGGTAGGCCACCTGGTTGACGATGACGTTATTCCCGGCAACGATCCCCAACAGGTCGGTGGAACTGGAATTTGGAACGGTCGGGTCGGTCGCGTATCGCACCGGGCCGGCCACCCGGACATCCCGGTCGGTCGCCACAGTCAACTGGCCCTGCAGCGTCCCCTGCAGCGTCACATTGCCTCCTTGCACGTACACCACCCCGTTCGCCGGCAACGGCTGCACTGAATTGTTCAACCCCGCGGCGGCATTGGTGACCCGCATCGTTCCGTCGTTAACGAGCTGGAGCGTGGTGTTCCCGTTAAACCGCCTTCCCTGCGGGCTGCCAGCCGCGGCAATGATGGGCGCCGGGACCGCCGAGGGAAAGGGAGTCGCCGGAGGGCTGACTCCCAGCTGGAGTCCCCCATTCCAGGCCGGGTTGGCGCCGGGGGCTAGGTTCAGGGTGGAAGAGACGCTGGAAGCCGCTCCGTTGAAGACCGGCGATCCGTTGATGCTGAACTGGCCGTTCGTGTGCGTCGGCCCCGTGATCACATCCCCCGTCCGGAACCAGATGAGACCCCCACTGGGGCTGGTCTCCGCGTTGGTGTAATAAGCGTAGCGGGAAAAGCTTTCCGATTGCACGATGAGCCGGGTGCGGCGCAAAGAGGTGGCGATGTCCACCCCGCCCGCCGTCCTGGACCAGGTTGCTCCCCAGCCTTCCAAAACGTAGCGGTCCATGAAGGAAGCAGGGTTGTTGTTGTCCGGATCGATGCTCACACGGTAGAACCCCTCTCCCAGCGGACGCCAGCCGTTCGCGGCCGTCAACGCGCCTGGATCGCCTCCGTTCGCGGCCGCCTGGGCTTGGGTGGTCCCGTCGGCAAGGATCGTCCGCTCATTCGTGAAGGCGGGGGGAACCGCCTGGGTCTGCAGCCAACGCAGAGCCTGGTCCACCCCGGCCTCCGCCAGGTAAAAAGATTGTTGGGCCGACTGAAACCGCTGCGCCCCCCGGAGGTCCGCGAAGGACTGGGTGATCAGCGCGGTGGCATGGACCAGAAAAACAGCCAGCAGAAGGTAGACCGTGATCAGGATGAACCCGCCCTCGCCGCGCAGCCGGCCAATCCGTCGGATCCTCATCGCAGTTCCCTCCTTGCCTCGCCGTTAATTCCTTAGCCGGACCTGCGTGGAAAGTACGGCCGGCTCAGTCTCTCCGGACCGGGGAACCCCCGGGATCCCGGCCCCTCTCTGCACCCAGACCCTAATCTCCACCACGGAATCGTTGGGAGCCGCCAGCCGCCGGAATCCAAGAGGGATCTCCCCCGCCGGTAAAGAGGCGGCCTGGGGCAGTCCGCGCAGCAAGGTCCTCACCGCCGCTCCCTCGGTCCTCTGAAGGTCCAACGTGTTCGCGCCGGCGCCTTGCGAATACTGGATGGGGTTCACTGATCTCTCCACCACCCAGGCGGCATCAAGAACGGTCCCATTATTATCCAGATCCTGCGGCACGCGGAACCGGACCGTGGGGTAAAAGTTCCCATCCGCCGGCATCGCCACCCATGCCCCGCCCACAAGAGCCTCCAGCCGGCCGGTGGAGGCGATGTCCATGGCCCTCTGGGCCTGAGCCAGCTCCTTAGCCATCGTGTGGAGAGATCTGCGCAGCTCGGAAGAAGCGTCCATCTGGCCCTGCTTTGCCGCCCAGCTCCTCAAACCCACCCGGATAACCGATGAGATTGCCAGCGCCATCCCAGCCGCCATGACGCTGACTACCAGCACCTCGACCAGGGAAAAACCGCCCCTGCACGACCGTTTCAATTTCATGGCTATTGCCGCCTTGTGATCAAGGTCTCCGTCGTAATGGCCCGGCTTCTGCCGTATCCCCTCTGGTCCCAGTTCACCTGCAGGACCACCTGAAGCGGATCAGCGGCCGCGTTCACGTAATCCACCGTAATCGTCTCATTGGGAAGCGTCCTCAAACCGCTCACGGTGATTAACCCCAGGGTGACCGCCAGGTTGGGCCCTTCCGGATAGCGGCCGGTCACGCCGTTGGCTCCGGTCAACCCGTTCGTCTGGGCGGTGTCCCGCATCGCCTCCAGAACCACGTGGGCGTCGTTCATTGCCTGTGTTAGATCCCGGCTGGATTCGCTCATCCGTCCGATCGAGCTGTAAAAAGCGGCGAACGCCACCATCGAACCGGCGAAGACCACCGTGGCCATCATCACTTCGATCAGCGTGAAACCACTCCGGCGGTTTGTCATCTCATTCCACCGGGACATCCCCCGGCCCCGCCGGGGCGCCCATCCGCACCCGCAGCACGCCGGTCTCATCCACGAAGAAAAATCGGTTCCCGGTGCTCCCCGGCGTGATCGGCTGTGCCTGAAGCTGGAACCGCTCCGCGTCCAGGAACGTGTAGAGGAAGTTGTACCCCTGTTTCTGTCCGCCGCCCAGCACCGCGTCAATGTAAGAAGGGGTGCTGCCGGCCAATACCGCCAGATTGGCCGGATAGGTATGCGGGTTGATCTGGGCGTAGAAATTCTGGCAGGCCTTGCCGATGGTCTGGCAGGAGGTGAGGGCCAGGGTCTCCGACGAATTGCAGCGAGCCCGCAGGAAATTCGGGATCGCGAAAGCGCACAGCAGCGCGATGATCCCGACCGTCACCATAATTTCCGCCAGTGTGAAACCACGGTTCTTCATCCTACCCTCCCAGACGGTGACAAGGCGGCGGCCCCCCGGGGACCGCCGCCCTGCCTGTTGAACATCCGACCAACCTGCCTTCGTTTATTCCAAAGGCACGCTGGCGGCGGTCGCATCCACACCCACCGCCTGACTGACGCGGATCACCCCGCTCTGGTCCACGAAAAACGAGCGGGTTCCGGTAATGCTGTCGGTGACAGGGGCAGCCAGCAACGTATACGTGTCGTACACGTTGAAGTTGACCCCGTTGATGGCCACCACGCGCGCGGCCGGCGGAGTATACGCGAACGTATACCCTTGGCGCGTTCCGGAGGCCAGCACCGCGTCAATATACGGCGGGACGGTATCATCCAGGTTTCCCAACCCAGCGACCACCACACCCCCCGAGTTCACGCCGGCACCCGGATACGAGGTGGGCGACTGGTTAGCCCGGAAGGACTCCAGCGAATCCACCAGCGTCTTCAGGTTACCGATCGCTGCCGTCTCATTCGCGTTATGCCGAGCCCGCAGGAGGTTCGGAATGGCAATCGCCGCAATCAAGGCGATGATCGCCACCACGATCATGATCTCCACGAGCGTGAAACCCTTTGCTCCCTTTCTGAATGTAAACATATCGACGTTTCTCCTTAGTATTTATACCATTTGTGTATTTTACAATTTATGCATCTTGTTACGCAATATAGACTTATATAAAAACCTTCTACTCCTAAGTATAACGTTACGCCGGTAAAAAACAAGGGGCTCAGCGGTGTCCCCCCGCTAAGGAAGCCATCTTAAAGATCGGTAAAAAGATTGCAAAGACAATTGATCCGACGACGACCCCCAGCACGCAGATGATTAGGGGCTCCAGAGCGCTGGTCAGCCCGTTCACTGAGGCGTCCACTTGCTCCTCGTAGAAGTCGGCCACCTTGGAGAGCATCTCGTCCAGGCGGCCGGTCTGCTCGCCGACGGCGATCATCCGGACCACCATCGGAGGGAAGGCCTTGCTGGCGGCCAAGGGGGCCGCGATGTTCTCCCCTTCCCGGATCGAGTTCTTGACCTGGATCAGCGCGTCCGCGATCACCCGGTTGCCGGCCGTTTCCGAGACGATCTCCAAAGCCGACAGGATCTGCACGCCGCTCTTCACCAACGTGGCCAGCGTTCGGGCGAACTTGGCGATGGCCACCTTCCGGATCAGCACGCCGACGATTGGCAGCCTCAGCATCAGCCGGTCGAACCAGAGCCGGCCCGGCTTGGTCCGGAGCACCTTGCGCCGGAACACGATCACCCCCGCGATGAGCGACCCCACGATGGGCAGAAAGAACCTCCGGGAGAAATCACTGAAGGCCAGCAGAAGCCGTGTGGGCAACGGAAGCTGCGCCCCCATCGTGCTGAAGATCTCCTTGAAGGCCGGGATCACCGTCAGCACCAGGACGCCGGTGATGACCACCGCCATCCCGATCACGATGGCCGGGTAGATGCAGGCCGACTTGACCTTCCGCTGTAGCGAGGCGCTCTTCTCCAAATAGACGGCCAGTCTCTGCAGCACCTCCGCCAAGTGGCCGCTGATTTCCCCGGCCCGTACCATGCTCACAAACAGGGGGGAGAAGACCTTGCTCTCCCGCCCAATGGCACTTGTCAGGTTCGTTCCCCCCTCCACTGCGTCTTTGACGTTCAGGATTACCTTCCGGAGGGTCGGGTTCTCTACCTGATCGGCCACCGCTTCCAGCCCGGCGACGATCGGGATGCCGGCATCCACCAGCGTCGCCATCTGCCGCGAGAAGATCGCCAGATCATCCGGACCGACTCGCGTGCTGAAAAAACTGCTCCGTTGCGCGGCAAGGGCCTTGACTTCCAAGACGACGAACCCCTTTTGATGGAGCGCCTCGATCACTCCCTTGTTGGAGGCGGCGTCCATGGATCCGGTAACCTTCCGGCCATCCGGCAGCTTTGCGGCGTATGAAAAAGAAGACATGGCCTCTAATCCTCCGCGGTGACCCGCAGCACCTCTTCCAGCGACGTGCGCCCCGCCAGCGCGTGCTCCAGCCCCTCCTGCCGGAGGGATTTCATCCCATGGGAAGAACAGTAGGCCCGCAGATCATCCAGCGGCCGCCGGGTGATCATCATCTCCCGAAGCGAGTCGTCCAGCAGCATCGCTTCCAGGATGGCGAACCGGCCCCGGAAACCGGTGTTCCGGCAGAAGGCGCATCCCTTGCCGCGGGAAAGACTCCGGCCCTTCGGGACCTCCAGCCCGGCTTTCCGGAGCAGCTCGGGCTTGACCTCTTCAGGCCCCTTGCAACGGGGACAGATCTGACGGCAAAGACGCTGCGCCGCGACAAAGATAAGGCTGGAAGCTAAAAGGAACGGATCCACCCCCATGTTGATGAGCCGGGAGATCGACGAAGGGGCATCGTTGGTGTGCAGGGTGGCCAGCACGATCTGCCCGGTCAGGGAGGCCTTGATCGCGATGTCGGCCGTCTCCAGGTCCCGGATCTCGCCGACCAGCACGACGTCGGGCGCCTGCCGCAAGAAAGCCCGAAGCACGTTGGAGAAGGTGAGGCCGATCTCCACGTTGACCTGGACCTGGGTGATCCCCTCCACCTGGTATTCCACGGGGTCCTCGACCGTCATGATGTTGCGGGCCGGATCGTTCATCTCGCTCAAGATCGAATAGAGCGTGGTGGATTTTCCCGAACCGGTCGGCCCGGTCACGAGGATCAGCCCGTAAGGACGGGAGACCGCCTTCCGAAAGGCTAAGAGCGATCCGGGCAGGAACCCCAGCTCATCCAGTCCCACGGAGAGGTTGTCCCGGTCGAGCACGCGCAAAACCGCCTTGTTGCCGAATCCGATCGGCAGGATCGAAACCCGGAAATCCACTTCATGCCCTTCCATCCGGACCTTAAATCGCCCGTCCTGCGGAAGCCGGTTCTCGGTGATGTCCAGCCGGGACATGATCTTCAGACGGGTGATCAGCCCATTCTGGTGCTTCTTCGGAAGAATGAAGGCGTCCACCAGCGCACCGTCGATCCGGTAGCGCACGCGCACCTGTTTCTCGTACGGCTCGATATGGATATCGCTGGCGCGGGCCTTCAGCGCGTCAGTCAGCATCAGGTCCACCACCCGCATGATCGGGCCCCTCTGCCCCGCCATTCCGAAGGGGGTCAAATCGAGCACCTCGTCCTCGTCCCCCTCCATCGGGTTTTCCGCCGGCCCGTGCCCATCCCCGGTTTCCTTCAGCAGGCTCTCCAGCTTGCCCATCGGATGCTGGTACAGCTTCTCAATCGCCTGCCGGACATCCTCCTCCGCCGCCAGGACCGGATTGATCTCGTAGGAAGTTAAGAGGGTCAGGTCGTCCAGTGCCAGAACATTCAACGGATCCGTCATTGCCACCGACAGGTTGTTCCCAATCCGGGAGACCGGGATCAGCAAGTATTGCCGGGCGATCCGCTCGGGAACCAACTCCGCCAGCGCCGGGTCTAACTGGGTGCGGCTCAGGTTGATCGGAGGGAAGCCCAAGCCTTTCGACAACGTCGCCAGCAGCTCCTTCTCGGGGACCAGTCCCCCCTCCACCAGCAGGTGCCCGAGGCTGCGGCCCTTCGCCTGAGATTCTCTCAGCGCCGCTTCGAGCTTGGACCGGTCAATCCCGCAGTTCTCGACCAGTAGGTCCACCACCCGTTGTCTTAAGGGAGAGCTGGTCATCAGGCTACTCCTGGTACCCCACCGTGGTGCGGGCCACCTCTTCCAGAGGGATGATGCCGGCCGCCGCCCGGGAGACCGCGTGCTCCCGCAGGGAAAGGAACCCCGCTTTGTGCGCCACCTCCCGAAGTTTGATCGTCGAGGCCCCCTGCTCTATCCAGCGACGCATCTCCGAAGTCATCGGAACGGACTCCAGCAGGCCGATCCGCCCGTTTAGCCCGGTGTTTCGACAGTCGTTGCAGCCTCTGCCCTTCACGTAGGTGCCGTCCATCGGAAGCCCCAGCTGCTCCATAATCTCCTTGGAAGGGTGGACCGTTTCCCGGCAAGCCGGGCAGACCTTCCGCGGGAGTCTCTGCGCGCCGGCCAGCGCCAGCGAAGCGGCGATCAGATGGGGCTCCACCCCCATGTTCACGAGGCGAGCCACCGCTCCCAGCGCGTCGTTGGTGTGCAGCGTCGAGAGCACGAGGTGCCCGGTAAGGGCCGCCTTGACGGCGATGTCGGCGGTTTCCGGGTCCCGGATCTCTCCGATCAGGATAATGTTCGGGTCCTGCCGCAGGATGGAGCGAAGCCCCGCGGCGAAGGTCAGCCCGATCTCGGGCCGGACCGAGACCTGGTTGACGCCCGGTAGATCGAACTCCACCGGGTCCTCGACGGTCACCAGGTTCTTCTCCACCCGATCGATCAGCTTTAAAAGGGAGTACATCGTCGTGGTTTTCCCGGAGCCGGTTGGCCCGGTGATCAGCACCATGCCGTGCGGCCGGGCCGACGCCGTCTTGAGCGCCGTCAACGCTTCCGGGTCAAACCCCAGCCGGTCCAGGTCCAGCATCACCTGCGCCTTATCCAGGATCCGCAGGCAGACCTTCTCCCCGTGGTGCGTAGGGATGATCGAAACACGAAAATCCACGTCCCGGGACCCCACCGAAAACTTGATCCGCCCGTCCTGCGGCAGCCGATGCTCAGCAATGTTAAGGTTGGCCATCACCTTGATGCGGGAGACGATCCCCTCGTGCATCTGCGGCGGGGGGGATTGCCCTTCCCGGAAGATCCCATCCACGCGGTAACGGATCCGCAGTTTCTTCTCAAACGGCTCGATCAGGATGTCGCTGGCTTTCAGGTGGACCCCCTGCTTCAGCAGCGCGTTGGTCACCTTGACGACCGGCCCTTCCTGTGTGAGCCGGATAAGACTCTCGACCGAGCTCGGTTTCTGGCCCTTCTCCGCCAACAACTCCATCAGAACCGCTTCCTCGTCCGCCCCTTTGATCTCGCTCAGCGTGTCAATGATCGCTCCGCCGTACAAGCGCTGCAGCGCGTCCTGAATCTCATCGGGTGTGGCCAGCAGCAGCACCGGGTTCATGCCGGTCACCTGGGTGAGCAGATCGGTCGCCAGGACGTCCAGGGGATTGGCCGTTGCAATCGTCAGCTGCTGGCCCAGCCGAGAGAGGGGAACCATCTGGTAGTGGAACGCCAGCTTCCGAGGGACCGTCTCGGTCAGCGCCTTATCCATCTCCATCTTGGAGAGGCTGATCGTCGGAATCTGGAGGACCTGGCTCAAGATCCCCATCAGAACCTTGGCATCCACCAGCTTCATCTCTACCAGCAGGCGGCTGAAAGAGAGATGCTTTTCCTTCTGCACCTGCAAAACACGATCCAGATCCTTCTGGTTCAGCAGTTTCTGGGCCAGCAGGACATCGATGAGACGCTCGTTGACGCCGCGCAGGATCTCAGTCATGGCGGGCCCCGTAGCTGCGCTGAATCGCCTCGATCACCTCGCTGCCGGTGGAGATGAAGATCTGCACCGAGCAGCGGCTGAGCATCTCGATGTCCTCGATGACCCGCGCGTCGAGCGGGTCGGCCATGGCGATCGTCAAGGTGTCACCGATGTGGTCTACCGGAACCAAGCAGTATTGGCGGGCGACGTTCTCCGGGATCAGCCGCAGCAGCTCCGGGTCGATCGCGTAGCTCTTGAGCGGCAGGTAGGGGAAGCCGTACTGGGCCGTTACCGCCTGCGCAACCGCCTCCTCCGTGGCGAACCCCAGGCTCACCAGGATCTGGCCGAGCAGGCCTCCCTTGGCCTGCTGGATTTTCAGCGCGCTCTCCAGCTGTTCCGGCGTGATCACCTTTCTCTCCACCAGAAGCTCCCCGATCCGCTTCGTGATCACCTTCCTAGGCATCGGGGTACCCTCACAGCGGCTGGACCAGCCGCAGCAGCTCCTCGGGATCGTGCGAGCGGGCCATGGCCTCCTCGTAGCTGATTTCCTTCTTCAAAGTCAGCTCGGCCAAAGACTGGTTCATCGTGCGCATCCCGTCCCTCTGGCTGGTCTGGATCACCGAATAGATCTGGTGCGCCTTCCCCTCCCGGATCAGGGCCCGGACCGGCGGCGTCGCCAGCAGCACCTCGATGGCCAGCTGGCGCTCCTCTCTCTTCGCCGATGGGATCAGCTGCTGGGCGAAAATACCCAGCAGAACGAACGAGAGCTGGATCCTCACCTGCTGCTGCTGGTGGGCCGGGAAGACGTCCACGATGCGGTTGATGCTTTGGACGGCGTCGGAGGTGTGCAAGGTCGCCAGGACCAAGTGGCCTGTCTCGGCGATGTTCAGCGCCGATTCGATGGTCTCCAGGTCCCGCATCTCTCCGATCAGGATCACGTTCGGGTCTTCGCGCAGGATGTGCTTGAGAGCGCCCTCAAAGCTATGCGTGTCGGTTCCGAGCTCCCGCTGGTCCACGATCGCCTTCTGGTTCGTATGGATGTACTCAATCGGGTCCTCCACCGTGATGATGTGGCAGGGCCGGTGGGCGTTGATCCAGCCGACGATCGAAGCCAGCGTGGTGGACTTGCCCGACCCGGTGGAGCCCGCGATGAGGATGAGCCCTTTTTTGCGCTGGCAGGTTTCTTCCATGATCTTGACCGGCAGGCCGCACTCCTCAAAGGTTCGAATGTGGGAGGGCAGCAACCGGACCGCCACGCTGACCGATCCGCGCTGCATGAAGACATTGACGCGGAAGCGGCCCAGCCCGTCCAATCCGAACGACATGTCCATCTCCAGGTCCTGCTCGAAGGCCTTGACCTGCTGGGGGTTCAGCAATTCGTAGGCCATGGCGCGCGTCTCCTCCGGCGTCAGCGGCGGCTGCTCTACCGGGCGAAGGTCCTCATTGATCCGCATCGTCGGCGGATACCCGGCCGTCAAGTGGAGATCGGAAGCCCCCAGCTCCACCATCTGTTTGAACAGCTTCTGCATCCTTGTGTCGCTCATGCCGCGAGCACCTTGTTTTTCCCGTTCCGTTTGGCCGACCTCATCGCCTCCTCCGCCTTAGCGAACAGCTCCTCGCCCGCGGAACCGTCCAACGGGTTCTCGCTCACCGCCGCGCAGAGATGCAGCGGGAAAGGCAACCGATTCGGCCCGTTCGAGAAAAGGTGCTGCTCTACCTTCCTTCGGACCGATTCGGCCAGTTCGATCGCCTCCCGCTTATTTCTTTCCGGAAGGATGATCGCGAAATCGTCCGGACCCATGCGGCCCACCCGGTCCACATCGGTGACCTGCCCCTTCAGCAGCTCAGCCAGCTGGTGGAGCACTCCCTCCGCCGCGAGCCTGCCGTAGAGCTCCTGCATCTTCTGGAAGTCATCCATGTTCAGCAGGACCAGCGAGCAAGGGCGATGGTATCGGGCGGCCCGAGACACCTCCTCCTCCAGCCGGCTCTTCATGTAGCCGGCGTTGTAGAGCCCGGTCAGCTCATCGATCACCTTCAGCTGCTCGGCCCGCTGGGCCAACAGGTCGTTCTCAACTGCGATCGCCACCTGTTGGCCGAACACCTTCAGCAGGTCCAGCGAATCCTCCCGGAAACAAAAACCCTGCTTCCGGTTGGCGGACAAAAGAACGGCGATCTCCTGCCGCATTGAAACAATCGGTTGGAAGACGGCGTTATGCATTCCGAACTGCTTCTCCAGCAGCTCTCCCCCCTGGCTTGTTCCCCGATCCTGATCCACCACCAGCACCCGCCCCTCCTGCAGCACCTTCCGAAGCCAGGGGGAGGAGAAACGGATCCCTTGAAGCGCCTGCGCTTGGGTTCTGTCCGCGCCGGCGCAGGACCGAATCCTAAATTCCCCCTCCTTGCCGTCCGCCTCGATCAGGCAGTTCAGCTCCGCCTCCTCGATCTGGGTCAGCTTTTCCAGGATGAAGACCATCACTTCGTCGATCTTGGCCGACTGGCTGATAAGACTGCTGACCTGCAGCACGTGCGAAAGAGTGAGTATCCGGCGGGTGATGTCCAGGTTCATCTGTTTGGTCTGCTCGCCGTAGGTGTGCAGCTGCGCCATGTTGTCCCGGACCCGCTGCGTGATCTGGTTCAGCGCCGACCCAATGGAGCCAACCTCATCGCTCCCCACCTCGATCTGCCGGTCCAGCTCGCCATGGGCGATGGCCTGCGCCTCCGAAGCCAGCTTAACCACCGGCATCACGAACCCGCGCGTGACCGCCAGCCCCAGCAGCGCGATGAAACCGGCAATGGCCACAATTAGAGAGACGTCCCCGATCTGTTTGGAGCCTGGAAAAACATAGGTGTTCACAATGTAGACCAGGACCAGCAGAGGGATCACCGACATCAGGCTGAACCCCACGGTCAGCTTGTCCTTGAGCCCCTTGGGCAGCATAGAGAATCCTACAGCAGGCGGGGGCGATCCCGCCGGGATTGGTCCTTTACCCATCGGTCGATCTCCTCTTTCTGGAACCTCCATTGCCTTCCGATCTTGGTACCCGGGATGAACTGGCTCTTCACCAGCCGGTAAACGGTGAACCGGCTGACGCGCATGTAGTGCGCAAGCTCATCTATGGTCATCAACTGTTCAATCATGTTGTCCGCTGCAAGTGTGGCTGAACTCTGCTCACCAGTTCAAGACCTTGACCACTAGACGCAATTGCACATTGGGGCTCCGCACGTAGGATCTCGGGGTCCTGTCGTGGGGCCCGGCGCCGGTGAGGGGGACCGCCCCGAGCGGGGGTGGGCACGGCTGCTGGGGACTAGTTAAGGAAGGAGGTGAAGCCGCGGAGCGGTGCTAGAAGACGGGGCGGCGGACACCGACGGACAAAACAATGCCGACGGCGACGAGGCAGGTCATCATCCACGAGCCGCCGTAGCTCATGAACGGCAGCGGCAGCCCCACCACCGGCATCAGGCCCAGTACCATCCCCATGTTCACGATGGTATGGGCCGCCAGCAGGGTGATGAGACCCACGATCAGCAGGCGCCCGAACGGGTCGCGCGTCTGCTGGGCGATCATGAAACCCCGCTGGAACAGCAGCAGGAACAGGGCCAGGCAGAGGCTAGTCCCCAGAATCCCCCACTCCTCGCCCACCACCGAGAAGATGAAATCGGTGTGGCGCTCCGGCAAAAAGTTCAGCTGGTTCTGCGTTCCGGAGAGCCACCCTTTTCCCCACAGCTGGCCGGAGCCCATTGCGATCCGGGATTGGATCACCGTGTAGCCGGCCCCGAGCGGGTCCAAGTTGGGATTCATGAAAACCAGCAGCCGGGAGCGCTGGTAATCCTCCAGGAATGCCCAGAGCACCGGCATGGAAAGAACCCCCAACCCCAGCACAACCAGCAGCGGGCGCAGCGGAATTCCCCACACCAGCAGCATCGCCAGCCCCGCGAAACCGAACACCGAGGCGGTACCGAGGTTCGGCTGCTTGAGGATGAGAGCCATCGGGAGACCGATCAGAACGCTGGCCCCCAGAACAGTCCACCACCGGCCGGTGACGGGCGGGCGGTGGCCCAAGTAACGGGCCACGGCCAGGATCGTCGTCAGTTTCGCAAACTCGGACGGCTGGAGAGTGATCCCTCCGATGCTCAGCCACCGCTGCGCGCCGCCCCGCACCGTTCCCATCACGAGAACCAATCCCAACATCACCAGCATCAGCGCGTAAAGCAGGTAGGACCACTCCAGCCAAAGGTGGTAATCCACTACCACCAGCAGAAGCGCGAGCGCGCAACCCAACCCCGCCCAGAGCAGCTGGCGCTCCAGGTAGAGAACGCCGGTCATTTGGGTCTTCTGGAACGCCGCGCTGTAGAGGGAGAGAAGCCCTATGCCCAGCAGCAGCAGCGTGGTCGTCAGGAAAACCCGGTCCAGACCCTGGAACTGCCGCCGGCTTAGCATGTCAGAGGTATCCCATCTCTTTCATCAGGACCAGCAGGCCGCTCGCCACGCGGGCGGCATGGAGCCCTCCCTTTCCCCCATGCTCCAGAAAAATCACGAAGCTGTACTTCGGAGATTCCGCCGGCGCGTAGCCGCAGAACCAGGCATGCGAACGCCCGCGAGACACCTGGGCGGTGCCCGTCTTCGCCGCTACCCGCGTGTTCGGCAAACGGGCCAGGCGGCCGGTGCCGGTGTCGGTGTTCACCACCCGCTCCAATCCCTCCTTGACCGTCGCCAGCGCGGAGGCGTTGAGACGGAGCTGTATTCCCTTCCGGATCCGGCTCGGAGGATCCAGAAGGAGGTGCGGCGTCGGAACCCATCCCCCGGAAGCGATGGCCGAAAACAGCAGCCCCATCTGGAGCGGCGTCGTCTGCAGGGCGCTTTGCCCGAGCGCAAGGGAGAGGGTGTCCCCTTCCTGCCATTCCAGCTTCATTCGCCGGCGCATCCATTCTGCGTCCGGCACCAAGCCCACGGCCTCCCTGGGCAGGTCGATCCCGGTCTTCTTGCCCAGTCCGAACAGCCGGGAAACCTCGGCAATCCCGGCCACGCCGAGCCTGCGGCCGGTGTTGTAAAAGAAAACATTGCAGGAATGCTGCAACCCCTCCAAGACGGTCTGCGGCCCATGCCCCTGCTCCTCCCAGCACCGGAAAACAGGCCGCCCCGGGTAAAGCCCGCCCCGGCAGTCGAAGGAAGTCTCCGGAGAGATCTTCCCTCTTTTCAACGCCTCGTAGGCAACGGCCGCCTTGAACGTGGATCCGGGCGGAACGGCGGCGCGGGTAGCCCGGTTGAACATCGGCCGCTCCGGATCCCGCAGCATCGAGCGGATCTGGGCTTGCCGCGCGGGGTCCATAAAAGCGTTTGGGTCGAACGCCGGGGAGCTGACCAGGCAAAGCAATTCTCCGGTCTTGCAGTCCATGACGAGTGCTGCTCCCTCTCCGCCCTGCATCAGACGGTAGGCGGCCTCCTGAAGCCGCGCGTCAATGGAAACCTTGATCCCCCGGCCGCTCTGCGGCTGCAGGAACCCCAACTGCTGAACGAGTTTCCCCTGGGCGTTCACCTCCAGGTGGAGGCCGCCGTCCTTTCCGCGGAGCAGCGCGTCGTACTGCTGCTCGAGGCCGTCCTTCCCAACCCGGTCACGAACCGTGTAGCCGTACGTCTTGAGCTTGGTCAGCTCCTCCGGCGCGATCAAACCAAGGTACCCCGTCACTCCTCCCACGGCGGCCCCAAGCGGATAGCTCCTTTCCGGGACCGGACGGATGAGGATGCCGGGCAGGCGGCCACGTTCCTCTTCCAGGCGGAACGCGGTTTCCCTCGGCAGGCTTCGAACCAGGGCGACCGGTGAGAATTTCGCCTGAAAATTTTTCTTGTACCGCCTTGAAAGCTCTTCCGGCGGGACCCCAACGAGCGGCGAAAGCTCCTTCCAGGTTTCCTGAGGAGAGGTCAATTCCTGAGGAAGCGCCGCCAGCTCGAAGGTGATGCGGTCCTCAGCCAGCGGGATGCCGTTTCGGTCCAGGATGGCGCCGCGCGCGGCGGGCAGGTGGATGAGTCGGGTCCGGTTCTTTTCCGACTGCCGGTGATAACGGTTCCCCTGGATCACCTGGGCCGTGAACAAGCCGGTCCAGATGATCACCAGGCCGGCAAAGACGACCCGCTGCAGGATCCGAAGACGCATTAAGAGCCCCCTCGGAAATCTCGCGCTAGCCGCGTTG
>JAUSCU010000068.1 GCA_030651065.1 Candidatus Omnitrophota bacterium
GGTTTCCCCCTCCGGACTCCCCCATCCAGCAAAGTGCGCTGCGGTCTTTTGCGGGGGAGTTTCCCACTCCCCCGCAATACGGCCCCCTCTCCGAAGGAATGCTCAGGCCGTGCTTTTACCCCGCGAGGGGGAGGCCGGCAGGGCATGTCCGCAGCCGCGCTTGCACGGTTCCCGCCGGGCCGGCCTTCTCCATTTGTTTTCCGGCCCGAGCGGGAAAGCGCGAGCGAGGACGCAAGCGATGGCCGACACGCTGGAGTCGGCCGAGCGGTGACCGGCCGGCCTCCCCGGAGCGGGGGATGGCACGGCCAATAAAACTATGTTGACCGTCATTGTGGATGGGAACAATGTGCTGATCGCGCTGGGGATCCGGCGGCCGGAGGCGGTCGAACAGTTCCTGCAGAAGCTGGAGATGGCCGCCGCAGAGAAAGACTGGGAGGCGTTTGCCGTTTTCGACGGGCCGGAGCGGTACCTTCCGCGCGAAACCGGCCCGCTGGTCGTGCGCTACATGAAAGGCAAGACCGCCGATTCGCTGATCGAGCGGATGGCTTGCCAGGCCGCGGAGCGGGCTCAGGTGGCGGTGGTTACTCTGGACCGGGCGGAAGGGGACCTGGTCCGCGGGTTCGGGGGGCAGGTCTGGAGCCCTCGGCGGCTCATGGAAGAGTTAGAATAGGCGACAAAGGAGGCCAACTGCCATGACGTGGATTATCCTGGGAATCGCCGCCGTTGTTCTGTTGTGGGCGGTCTCGATCTATAACGGGTTGGTGCAGCTCAAGGTTCGGGCCGAGGGGTCCTGGTCCGACATCGATGTCCAGCTCAAGCGCCGCTACGACCTGATCCCGAACTTGGTGGAAACGGTCAAGGGATACGCCGCGCACGAGAGCAAGGTGTTCGAATCGGTCACGCAGGCGCGGGCCCGCGCGATGGGGGCGGCCGCTCCCGGCGCCAAGGGAGAAGCGGAGCAGGGGCTCAGCGGCGCGCTTAAAACACTGTTCGCGGTGGCGGAGAACTACCCGCAGCTGCGGGCCAGCGAGAATTTCCAGGGTCTGCAGAGCTCGCTGACCCAAGTGGAGGAGGCGATCCAGAGCTCCCGCCGGTACTACAACGCCGTCATCCGGGACTACAACACGAAGCTGCAGGTGATCCCCGACAGCCTAGTCGCCTCGGCGGCCGGGTTTAGACCTAAGGAGTTTTTCCAGCCGGACAGCCCTGAGGAGCGCCGCAACGTGAAGGTGTCGTTCTAAACTCTTGAAACGTTTTTTACTGCCGGCCCTCCTTCTGATCGTTGGCTCAGCCGCGCCCGCCTGGGCGTGGGAGATCCTGTCGTTTGACGCCGATCTCACGGTGCAGGCGGACGGGGCGCTGCTCGTGACGGAGACGATCGAGGCTGATTTCCAGGGAGAGGCCAAGCACGGCATCTACCGGGACATCCCCCTTCAAACCCAGGACCGCTTGGGAATCAAGCGCTCCATCCGGATCACGTTCCTTGAGGCGTTGGATGAACAGGGACGCCCCTGGGAGGCGAAGCTGACCCGGGAAGGGGCCTACCGCCGGATCCGGCTCGGGTCCGAAGGGGTCACCACCAACGGGCGAAAGACCTTCAAGCTCTCCTACCGGGTCGAGAGGGCGCTCGGCCAATTTCCCGATCACGACGAGCTGTATTGGAACGTGACCGGCAACAACTGGGCCGTCCCGATCCGGCAGGCCCGCGCCGTGGTCCGCCTTCCGGAGGCTGTTTCCGGCCCGCCGCGCAGCGTGGCCTACACCGGCGCGTACGGCTCCACCGGGCAAGACGTGATGATTACCACTGCGGGAAGCAACGCACTGCAGTTCAGCGTGAGCCGGCCGCTGGGCCCTTTCGAGGGGCTCACGGTGGTCGTCGGTTGGCCGTCCGGCGCGGTGGCGATGCCGGGCCGCGCTCAGAAGTTCCGGTGGTTCTTCCGGGACAACTGGCCGCTGGCGATCCCCTTGGGGGTCCTGCTGCTCATGACCTGGATCTGGTGGAATTTTGGGCGCGACCCCACCCGGCAGTCTACTCCGGTGCAGTACGAGCCTCCGGAAGGACTGATGCCGGCTGAGGTCGGCGCTTTGTCGGATGACAACGTGGATTTGAAGGATATCACCGCCACGATCGTGGATCTGGCGCGGCGCGGGTTTCTTACGATCGAAGAGCTTAAGGACAAGGAATACATTTTCACTCGCCGCAAGCCGGCGGCGGGCGGGGCCAACCCCACCGAAGAGCTGCTCTTGAAGTTCCTTTTCTTCGACGGGGAGACGGTCCGGCTTTCCGACCTGGAGAACCAGTTCTACCAGCACCTGCCGGGGCTGCGGACCGCGCTGTACGATGGTCTGGTCAAGCGCGGCTGCTGGTGGAGCCGGCCGGACCGGGTCAAGGTGTTCTGGTGGGGTGTCGCCGGCTCGGTCTTTTTCCTCGGCATGTTCGGCATGGGCGCTTTGCCGGACCCGGGGATCCCCTTCGCGGCTCTCTGCCTCTCCTCCGTGATTATTTTTGTCTTCTCGTGGTTCATGCCCCGAAAAACCTGGCATGGCGCCCGGCTCGCCGAGAAAGTAGCCGGCTTTCAGGAGTTCCTGCGCCGGACCGACAAGGACCGGATCAAGCGGGATCCCAATCCGGCCGTGTTGTTCGAGCGGATGCTGCCCTACGCGATGGCGCTGGGGGTAGCCAACCAGTGGGCGAAAGTGTTTGAGGGGGTCTATCAGATCAGCCCCTCCTGGTACATCAGCGCCCACGGAGGCTTCTTTACGCCGGGTGATTTCACGCGGCGCCTCAACTCCGCCTCGAGCCGGATGGGAAGCTCGCTCGCCTCGACTCCCCGCTCCAGCGGCGGCAGCGGGTTCAGCGGCGGCTTCTCCGGCGGCGGCGGGGGAGGGGGCGGCGGGGGTTCATGGTGACCCCACCACCTCTTGAAAACGGCACCGTTTCACGGCGCCCGTACGAAGTACAGCGAAGAAGCTGTGCGGCTTCTTCGGGATTTCAAGAGGTGGTGGGGTGAGCCGAGCGATCCGGATCGGCCTGATCGGTTCCGGCCGCTCTCATCCGAAATGGGATGACTGGGCGGAGGAGATCGGCCGGGGCATCGCCGAGGCGGGAGGGATCTTGATCTGCGGAGGAACGAGCGGCGTCATGGCCTCGGCCGCCCGCGGCGCCCGTAAGGCCGGGGGAGTCACGGTCGGCATCCTCCCCGGCGCGCACGCCGATGAAGCCAACCCCTTCATCACAATCCCGATCGCCACGGGGCTTGGAGAGGGCCGCAACCTGCTGGTGGTCCAGTCGAGCGATCTGCTGATTGCCGTCG
>JAUSCU010000072.1 GCA_030651065.1 Candidatus Omnitrophota bacterium
GTGGAACTGGGCGGGGCGCTGAAAAACGTGATCGCCATCGCCAGCGGCGCGGCTGACGGCCTCGGGTTCGGAACGAACACCAAAGCGGCGCTGGTCACTCGGGGGCTGGCAGAGATCTCCCGGTTGGGGGCCGCGATGGGAGCGCAGGAGAAGACCTTTTCAGGTTTAAGCGGGCTGGGGGACCTCATCACCACTTGCTTTAGCCCGCACAGCCGGAACCGGCACGTCGGCGAAGAGATTGGCCGGGGCAAGCCGGTCGCCGAGGTGACCGGCGGCATGGTTCAAGTGGCCGAGGGAGTCACGACGGCGAAATCAGGCTACGAACTGAGCAAGAAACACCGGGTGGAGATGCCGATCACCACGTCGGTTTACCAGGTGCTCTACGAGGGACGGCCGGCCCGGGAAACGGTGCGGGACCTGATGCTCCGTCCCCCAAAACCAGAATAAGGAGGCGCGGAATGGCGCTGATGAGAAGCGGCAACCCGGCGTTGAACGAAAGTGTTTTTTCCCACACGCAAGCGGCGGCAGGCGAAGAAGCGATGACGCTCCAGGGCGCCGTCCACAAGACGGCGATCCTGCTCTTTTTGGTGGTGGCGGCCAGCTGCGTCACCTGGGGCCAGCTTCGGGTGAACCCCGCCCACGCTATGCAGTGGACCATGATCTGGGGGATCGCCGGTTTCGTGGCGGCGATGGTGACGGTCTTCAAGAAGTCCTGGGCGCCGGTGACCGCGCCGGTCTACGCCGTTCTCGAGGGGCTTTTGCTAGGGGTCCTCTCGTCCTTTTTTGAGCTTCAGTACCCCGGCATTGTGATCCAGGCGGTGGGGCTGACCTTCGGCACGCTGGCGGCGCTGCTGCTGGCCTACCGGTCCGGCCTCATCAAGGTGACGCAGAAATTCCGGCTGGGTGTTTTCGCGGCGACCGGCGGAATCTGCATCCTTTACCTGGTGAGCATGGTGATGGGTTTCTTCGGCGGAGGGATCCCTATGATCCACGAGAGCGGCTGGCTGGGGATCGGCTTCAGCCTGTTCGTCGTGGGGATCGCGGCCCTCAACCTGGTGCTGGACTTTGATTTCATCGAGCGGGGGGCGGAGAGCAACCAGGCCAAGTACATGGAGTGGTACGCCGGCTTCGGGCTGGTGGTCACCCTCGTCTGGCTGTACCTGGAGATCCTGCGGTTGCTGTCGAAGGTCAATCGCCGCCGCTAAATTTTCTTACAGCGGATCGTACGGGGCGTGGCTCAGCTTGGCTAGAGCGCTTGCATGGGGTGCAAGAGGTCCCGAGTTCAAATCTCGGCGCCCCGATTTTTAATCGGGTGAAACATGGATAAGGTCAACGTAGGACTCATCGGCTTAGGCACCGTCGGGTCGGGAGTGGCAAAGATGCTGCTCTCGCGGCGGCAGTTCCTTGCCCGCAAGGCGGGGATCCCCCTCTCTCTGCGGCGAGTCTCCGTCCGCCATTCCCGCCGGTCCCGCGTGGGGGTGGACCCTAGGCTCATCACCGGCTCGCCGCGGGAGATCCTGCAGGACCCGGACATCCACGTGGTGGTCGAACTGATGGGCGGGATCCACCCGGCGAAGGAGATCGTGCTGCAGGCAATCGCGGCGGGCAAGTCGGTGGTCACCGCGAACAAGGCGCTGCTGGCGCACCACGGCGAAGAGCTGTTCCGGGCCGCCGCCAAAAAAGGGGTAGACCTCTACTTCGAGGCCAGCGTGGCCGCCGGGATCCCGATCATCAAGAGCTTGCGGGAATCGCTGATCGGCAACGACATCGAAGTGCTCTACGGCATCCTGAACGGGACAACCAACTTCATCCTGACCGAGATGTCCCGCGGCGACGGCCGCTCCTTCAAGTCGGCGCTCAAGGAAGCTCAAGCGCGCGGCTACGCCGAGAAAAATCCCTCGCTGGACCTGCGCGGCATCGACACCGCCCACAAGATGGCGGTGCTGGCGCTGCTGGCTTTCGGCAAGACGGTGCGGCCGGACCAGATCTTCGTGGAGGGGATCCAGGACATCACGGCCAACGACGTCCGCTACGCGCACGACTTCGGCTGCACGATCAAACTGCTGGGCATCGCCAAGCGGGACGGCGACGAGCTGGAGATGCGGGTGCATCCCACGCTGCTGCCGAACAATCATCTGCTCTCGAGCGTTAACGGCGTGCACAACGCGGTTTTTGTGGAAGGGGACCTGATCGGCGACCTCGTGCTCTACGGCGAGGGGGCCGGCCGGTTCCCGACCACCAGCGCGGTGATCTCCGACCTGGTGGACGTGGCGCGGAACCTCAAGTACGGCTGCACGATGCGGGTGCCTCCGCCCCTGCCGGTGAAACGGATCCGGCGGATCAAGCCGATGGGCCAGATCGAGGGCCGGTATTATTTCCGGTTCTCTTGCATCGACCGGCCGGGTGTTCTCTCCCGCATCTCCCGGATTCTGGGATCGCACCGGATTTCCATCGCGAGCGTCCTGCAGAAGGACCGGCGGCGGGAACACATCGTTCCGGTGGTGATCACGAGCCATGAAGCCAAGGAGCGGGACGTGCAAGAGGCGCTCGCGGAGATCGACAAGCTGTCAATGATCCGGCGCAAGACGGTTTCGATCCGGATGGAGCGGGGATGACGGTGAACTCCTGGCCGGGAGTGATCGAGCGATACCGGGAGTTCCTGCCGGTCGGCCCAAAGACGCCCATCGTCACGTTAAAGGAAGGCAACACCCCGCTGATCCCGGCCCGCGTGCTGTCGGCCCGGCTGGGCAAGGAGGTGAAAGCCTACTTCAAGTGCGAGGGGCTCAACCCCACCGGCTCCTTCAAGGACCGTGGCATGACCATGGCGGTCTCGAAGGCGAAGGAGGCGGGGAAGACGGCGATCATCTGCGCTTCTACCGGAAACACCTCCGCCTCGGCGGCCGCCTACGCGGCGCAGGGGGGCTTGAAGTGCGTCGTGCTGATCCCTCAGGGGGCGATCGCGCTGGGCAAGCTGGCGCAGGCGATGGTCCACGGCGCGCAAGTCTTAGCGGTAAAGGGGTCCTTTGATGAAGCGCTGGAGCTGGTCCGGCAGATCACGCAGCAGACGTCGATGGAGCTGGTGAACTCGATCAATCCGTACCGGCTGGAGGGGCAGAAAAGCGCCGCCTTCGAGATCTGCGATGCACTGGGGAAGGCCCCCGACTATCACGCGATCCCGGTCGGCAACGCCGGCAACATCACCGCTTACTGGAAGGGTTACAACGACTACTTCCGCGTGGGTAAGACCGACGGCCTGCCCAAGATGCTCGGGTTCCAGGCAGCGGGCGCCGCCCCCATCGTGCTGGGCAAGCCGGTCTTGAAGCCAGACACGATCGCCACAGCGATCAAGATCGGTAACCCGGCCAGCTGGGAAGGGGCCGTCGCCGCGCGGGATAACTCCAAGGGGCTCATCCAGTCGGTGACTGACCGCGAGATTTTGGAAGCGTACCAGATGCTCGCCCGGCAGGAGGGGATCTTCGTTGAGCCGGCCTCTGCCGCCTCGGTGGCGGGGGTGCTTAAGCTCGGGAAGAAAGGGTACTTCAAGAAAGGTTCCACGGTGGTCTGTGTCCTCACCGGCCACGGGTTGAAAGACCCGGAGCGTGTCATCAAGACGGTCCAGTCCCCGAAAGTGGTTCCCCCCAAGCTCGGCCCCGTGCTGGCCGCGATAGGGCGATGAAAACCTTTGTGTTGGTTCTGGATGGGATGGCCGATGAGCCGGTCGAACAGCTCGAGGGGAAGACTCCTCTCGAGGCGGCCAAGACCCCCCACATGGACCGGCTGGCCCGGGAAGGGAAGATCGGCCTGGCCCGGACAATCCCGAAGGGGTTCACGCCGGCCAGCGACGTCGGGAACCTCGCGATCCTCGGCTACGATCCCAAGAAATATTACTGCGGCCGCGGCCCGCTGGAGGCGGCCAATCTCGGCATCGAGCTGGCAGAGGGCGACGTGGCCTTCCGCTGCAACCTGATCACGGCCGACGGGGACAAGCTTGCCGATTACACGGCCGGCTTCATCACCACCGACGAGGCCCGGGGACTGATCGAGCATCTGGGGAAAGAGGTCCGGGCGGACAGCGTCCGGTTCTATCCCGGAATGCGATACCGCCATCTGGCCGTCTTCCGGGATCCGCCGGCGGCGGAGGCCCTGCTGAAAACCACCTGCTCGCCTCCGCATGACATCGCCGGATGGAACATCTCCGACCATTGGCCCAAAGGGCCGGCGGCGAAACGGCTGATTGGGATCATGGAGTCCTCCCGGAAGATCCTGACCGGGCATGAGGTGAACCAGGTCCGGGTGGATCTCAAAGAGAACCCGGCTAACATGATCTGGCTCTGGGGCCAGGGGACGAAGGCGCACATCCCGACTTATCAGGAACGGTGGGGCATGACCGGGGCGGTCATCTCGGCGGTGGACTTGGTGAAAGGGGCCGGCAAGCTGGCCGGGCTAGAGGTGATCGACGTGCCCGGCGCCACCGGCTATTACGACACGAACTACGAGGGCAAGGCAAAAGCGGCCCTCAAGAGCTTGAAGAAAAAGGACGTGGCCTACCTGCACGTGGAAGCGGCCGACGAAGCGGGACACAACGGGGATCTGCGCCAGAAAATCTCCGCGATCGAGAATTTCGACCGGCTGGTGGTGGGAACGATCCTGGAGCACGCGCACACGCTTGGGGATGTCCGGATCCTGGTGATACCGGACCACCCGACGCCCGTGGAGAAGCGGGCCCACTCCTCCGACCCGGTCCCGTTCGTGATCTGGGGCCAGGGGATCGCAGCGAGTGACGCCGCCGGGTACGGCGAATCGCTAGCGAAAAGCTCCGGCTGGTTCGTGGAAGAGGCGCACGAAATCCTGCCGAGGCTGCTCACGGAAGAAAGGATGTAAACAAAGAGTACCGGGTACTTGTACCCGGTACTCCCTGTTTAAAATGGCACTCATTGTCCAGAAATACGGCGGTTCCTCGGTCGCCAGCCCGGAGCGGATCAAGAAGGTGGCGGAGCGGATCTGCCGCGCCCGGAAGAGCGGCCACCAGGTGGTCGTGGTGGTCTCGGCAATGGGAGACAACACCGACGACCTGCTCTCGCTGGCGGCCCAGGTTTCGCGGAACCCGCCCGAGCGGGAGATGGACATGCTGCTGGCCACCGGCGAGCAGGTGTCGGCGGCCCTGCTGGCGATGGCCGCGCAGGCGATGGGGGTCAGGGCGGTCTCGATGACGGGCGCCCAGGTGGGCATCGTCACCGACCGGGCGCACCGGAACGCCAGGATCCAGGACGTCAGCGCGCAGCGGATCAAGCAAGCGCTGGCCAAGGGCTGCGTGGTGATCGTGACCGGTTTCCAGGGGATCACGCCGGACCATGAGATCACCACTCTGGGCCGGGGCGGGTCGGATCTGACCGCCGTGGCCCTCTCCTCGGCGCTCAAAGCGAAGATCTGCGAGATCTACACCGATGTGGAGGGGATCTACACGGCCGACCCGCGCGTGGTGCCCAACGCGCGCAAGCTGCCCTCGATCAGCTACGACGAGATGCTGGAGCTGGCCTCGCTGGGGGCCCAGGTGATGCAGGCTCGCTCCATGGAAATGGCGAAGAAATACAATGTGCCGCTGCACGTGCGCTCCAGTTTCTCCCGGCGGACCGGGACGATCATTTCGAAGGAGGTCAAGGCGATGGAACAGGTGGTGGTGAGCGGCGTCTCCCTGCAGAAGGACGAGGCGAAGGTGACGATCTGCGACGTGCCGGACCGTCCGGGCCTGGCGGCGACGATCTTCACCGGCATCTCTGATGCCAATATCAACGTGGACATGATCGTGCAGAACGTCGGGCGCACGGGCCTGACCGACCTCTCCTTCACGGTCCCCCGCGCGGACCTCAAAAAAGTTCTGCGCGTGGCGCGCCGCGTGGCCGCCAAGGTCAAGGCCGGCCGCGTGATCCACGATGAGGACATCGCCAAGATCTCGGTGGTGGGGCTGGGCATGCGCTCCCACTCCGGCATCGCGGCCAAGATGTTCCAGGCGCTGGCCAAGGAGTCCATCAACATCGTCATGATCTCCACCTCGGAGATCAAGATCTCCTGCATCATCCGCAAGAACCAGGCGGCCAAGGCGATCAAGACGATCCACGACGCGTTCGGGCTGGGCAAGCAGCGGTGAAAAGGGTTTTCCTCTACGACACCACGATGCGCGACGGCGCGCAAACCGAGGGGATCTCCCTGTCCGCGGAGGACAAGCTGCAGATCCTCCCGAAGCTGGACGAGCTGGGCATCCCCTACGTGGAAGGGGGCTGGCCCATCTCCAGCCCGAAGGAGATGGAGTTTTTCTATCGCGCCAAAAAGCTTAAGCTGAAAACTTCGGTGCTGACCGCCTTCGGCTCCACACGCAAGGCCAACACGGCCGTGGGCCAGGACCCGCAGGTGAAATCGCTGCTGGACTCCGAGGCCCGGATCACCACGATCTTCGGAAAGAGCTGGGACCTGCACGTGCGGGAGATCTTCAAGGTCTCGTTGGAGGAGAACCTCCGGATGATCTCCGAGACGGTGGCCTACTTGAAGAAGCACGGCGTCGAAGTGTTCTACGACGCCGAGCATTTCTTCGACGGCTACCGGGACAACCCGGAGTACGCGGTGAAGACGCTCGAAGCCGCCGTCGAGGCGGGGGCCACCACCTTGATCCTCTGCGACACCAACGGCGGCTCCCTGCCGAGTGCCCTTACCAAAGTGATCCAGGCGGTGCGGGAGCGGATCACCACGCCGCTTGGGATCCACTGCCACAACGATTCCGAGATGGCGGTGGCCAACTCGGTCGCGGCGGTCGAAGCCGGCGTGACCCAAGTGCAGGGCTGCATCAACGGCTACGGCGAACGCTGCGGAAACGCCAACCTCTCTTCGATCATCCCGATCCTCCAGCTGAAGATGGGCTACGACTGCATCCCGGCCGACCGCTTGAAGCACCTCTCCGAGGTGTCGCATGTCGTGGCCGAGGTCTGCAACATGCGGCCGGACGACCACCAGCCGTTCGTCGGCCAATCCGCCTTCGCTCACAAGGGGGGCGTCCACATCAACGCGGTGCTCAAGACAGCCTTAAGTTACGAGCACATCGACCCGTCCCTCGTCGGAAACCGCCAGCGTCTGCTGATCTCCGAGATGGGGGGCAAGACCACGATCCAGGCCCGGGCCAAGGCTCTCCACCTGGATCCCGAGGCCGACCCCGAGAAGGCGAAGTCCTTTTTGAAGACCGTGCAGGATCTCGAGAATAAGGGCTACCACTTCGAGGCGGCGGAAGGGTCGCTCGAGCTCTTGATGCGCCGGACCTACAAGCATTTCAAGAACTCCTTCGACCTCCAGAAATTCAGCGTCCTCGTGGAAAAGGAGACCGACGGCACTCTGACCTCCCAGGCCACCATCAAGGTGAAGGTGGACGGCAAGCTGCAGCACACGGTGGCCGAGGGGGACGGCCCGGTCAACGCGCTGGACAAGGCGCTGCGCAAGGCCCTCGCCGAGTTCTACCCGACCATCGGCGAGATGCACCTGGTGGATTTCAAGGTACGGGTGCTCGATTCCCAGAAGGGGACCGCCGCCCGTGTGCGTGTGCTGATCCAATCGCAGGACGCCCAGAGCAGCTGGTGGACGATGGGGGTCAGCGAGAACGTCATCGAGGCCAGCTGGCAGGCGCTCGTGGACTCGGTGGAGTACAAGCTCCTCAAAGACCATAAGAAGTGAGTGAAGCCTACAATCCTTCCGACGTCGAAGCCCGCCTCGCCGCGGAATGGGAGTCCCAAGGTCATTTCAAGCCGGACCTGAACGCCCCCCAGGGGCCGTTCTCCATCGTGATCCCCCCGCCGAACGTGACCGGCATCCTGCACATGGGGCATGCCCTCAACAACACGCTGCAGGACATCCTCGTCCGCTGGAAACGAATGCAGGGTTATTCCGCCCTCTGGGTGCCGGGTACCGACCATGCCGGCATCGCCACGCAGAACGTCGTGGAGCGGCAGCTCGCCAAGGAGAAGATCACCCGCCACCAGCTCGGCCGCGAGAAATTCGTCGAGAAGGTCTGGGAGTGGAAAGAGCAGTACGGCTCCACGATCGTGCGGCAACTGCGGCGGCTCGGCTCCTCCTGCGACTGGTCCCACGAACGCTTCACGATGGACGAGGGCCTCTCGAAGGCGGTGCAGCACTGTTTCCTGGAGCTGCACAAGGCGGGTCTTGTTTATCGCGGCTACTACCTGGTCAACTGGTGCCCCCGCTGCCAGACCGCCCTCTCCGACGAAGAGGTGACGCACGAAGAGGTGAAAGGCCACCTCTGGTACATCAAGTATCCTGTGACATTGGGTGGCGAAATTGTAGTTGCGACAACCCGCCCAGAAACAATGCTGGGGGACGTTGCCGTTGCCGTCCATCCGGACGATGAGCGTTACAAAAAGTACAAGAAGAACCAGGAGCTTGATTTGCCGCTTATTGCCCGGCGAATCAAGTTTATTCAAGATCCAGCTATTGATATGGAATTTGGAACGGGTGCGGTTAAGGTAACTCCGGCACATGATCCAGTTGACTTCTTGTTGGGACAGAAATACGGCTTAGAAGCAATTCGTGTCATCGACCCAGATGGTCGCATGAACGAGCAAGCAGGTCCTTACGCAGGGCTAGATCGGTTTAAGTGTCGCGAAAAAATTGTTGCTGACTTAGAGGCACACAGACTACTCGATAAGGTCGAAAACCATAAAGCGTCCGTAGGTCATTGTTATCGCTGTAAGACAATAATTGAGCCGATGCTTTCACCGCAGTGGTTTGTGAGGATGAAGCCGTTGGCAGCACTGGGAATCGAAGCGGTGGAAAAGGACGGCATGCGGTTCGTGCCGGAGCGCTGGACTAAGGTGTATCTAGATTGGTTGAACAACATCCGGGATTGGTGCATCTCCCGGCAGATTTGGTGGGGCCACCGGATCCCGGCCTGGTATTGCAAGCGCTGCTACCCCGAATATACGCAACGGCAGCAACGCGGGACGTTGTCAGGAACACTTGTGATTGATGAAGGGCATGCTGGCATTGTGGTTTCAGCCCAAGCGCCCTCTTCGTGCCCGCGTTGTGGGGGCAAGGATATGGTCCAGGATGAAGATGTGCTGGACACCTGGTTCTCTTCCTGGCTCTGGCCTTTTTCCACACTCGGCTGGCCGGAGCAGACGAAGGACCTGGCCACCTTTTACCCCACCTCGGTGCTGGTCACCGGGCAGGACATCATCTTTTTCTGGGTGGCCCGCATGGTGATGGCCGGCAAGTTTTTCCTGAAGAAGATCCCCTTCAAGGACGTTTACATCCACGGCATCATCCGGGTCGAGGGCGGCAAGAAGATGTCCAAGTCCCTCGGCAACATCATCGACCCGCTGGAGATCATCGAGCGGATGGGGGCGGACGGCCTGCGCTTCTCGATCGCCCACATGGCCTCCGAGGGGCAGGACCTCTACCTCTCCGAGAACAAATTCCTGATCGGCCGCAACTTCGCGAACAAACTCTGGAACGCCTCCCGGCTGATCTTGGATCCGGCCCCGGATGCCGCCTCGGGTGCCCCCGCCGTGCCCGGACAGTCCTCGACCCTTCACAAGACAAAGGAAGGGTCTGCGGAACTGCGCGCGGCGGGGACCCCCTCGGTGTCACCCGTGGCCTTGGATAGTCCCTCTTTAACAGTTGCGGATATCTGGATCCTTACTCGGCTGGAAGAAGTTACGGCTAGCGTGACGGAGTCTTTGAACGAGTACCGTTTCAATGAAATGGCTCGCCATCTTTATCAGTTTGTTTGGAACGATTTTTGTGATTGGTATTTGGAAACAGCCAAGCTTCAACGTGAAGATAATTTAGAACAAACCGAACGAGTTCTTCGTTACGTGTTGGAGCGAACACTTCGTTTATTGCATCCAATCATGCCTTTCATTACGGAAGAACTCTGGCGAAAAATGGGTGGTCAGGGAACAATTTCCAAGGCTATATGGCCGGAGGCGGACTTAAGCAAGAAGGGAAGTGTCAAAGTAGCACAAGCAATAGGAGAGTTCGGCTCTCTTAAATCAATAATTGGGGCAGTTCGTAATATTAGAGCCACATTTCGAGTTCCCGCGAAAGAGAAAGTCAAATTATTGATCCGCGTTAAATTCGCTGAGGACCTTTTTTTACGGAATGAGAAGCTGATTAAACGGCTGGGCCAGATAAGCGAGTTAACTGTTGGTCCGGATATTTTGCCCCCTCCAGGATCGGCTGCAGCTTACTCAGGCTCAGTGAGTCTTTTTGTTCCCTTAGCAGGTCTTATTGATATTCCTGCTGAGCGGCAGCGGATCCAAAAAGAAATGGAATCCCTCCAAACCCGCGCGCAGTCGAAGAAGGGCCGCCTGAACGACCCCACCTTCCGGAACAAGGCCCCCGCCGACGTGGTCGCGGAGGAGGAAGAATCCCTCAAAGAGCTGGAAGGGGAGCTGTCCAAATGGGCCGAGAGTCTCAAGCAACTTCAATAACCCGGGAGGCTCTCCTCCCGCTCCTCACCGCGGCCCTCAAAGAGGACGTCGGATCCCGGGACATCACCTCCTCCGCGCTGATCCCCAAGGGGCAGCTTGCCAAGGCCGAGATCATGATCCGGCGCGAAGGGGTGATCGCCGGACTGCAGGTCGCCGAGTGGGTTTTCAGCCTCACCGATGCCCGGATCAAGTTCCAGCCGACGGTGAAAGACGGACAGAAGGTTTATCCGGACAAGGCAGTGGCTTTCCTGGAGGGGCCGTCCCGCGGCATCTTAGCCGGCGAGCGGGTGGCCCTCAATTTCCTCGGGCATCTCTCCGGCATCGCGACGCTCACCCGCGCCTTCGTGGATAAAGTGAAGGGGACTTCCGCGAAGATCCTGGAGACCCGCAAGACTTTGCCCGGCCTGCGCCTGCTGGAAAAATACGCGGTCCGGGTAGGCGGAGGAGTCAACCACCGGATGGGTCTCTACGACGGTATTCTGATTAAAGATAATCATCTTCGTCTGGCCGGCGGGGTGGAGAAGGCGGTGGCGCTCGCCCGCTCCGCCAGTCAGAAAGAAACTCCCATTGAGGTGGAAGTGAGCAGCCTGCAGGAATTCCGGCAGGCGCTCGCCGCCAAGGCCGACCTCATCCTGCTCGACAACATGAAGCTCCCGGAGATGCAGGAGGCGGTCCGTTTGCGCAACGCCGTGGCCCGCTCGAAGGGCGGCGTCAAACCCCTTCTCGAAGTCTCCGGCGGTGTCACGCTCGAGAGTGTCCGCCCCATTGCCCTGACCGGCGTGGACCGCATCTCCGTCGGTGCCTTGACCCACTCGGCTCCGACGCTGAACATTGCTCTGGAGGTGGTCCGATGACTCAATTGGCGGTTTATCTGCTCAGCATGGGGTTAGTCGTGCTCGGCGCCTTGGCGTTTATCTCGGCGCTCAAGATCCCGGGCCCGGTCCGGATGGGGTTGGCTTGTCTGGCGGCCTGCGTGCCGGCGGCGGCCGGCGTTTGGATCTTTCAATCAGCGGGTCTCAAGATCACCGATTTCGACCGGCTTCTGCGCTCCGCCACGGCGGACCTCCAGCAGGTGACGAAAGGTTTCAAGGAAGGCCAGAACAACCGCCAAGCGATCGAAGAACTGCTGGGTCCGATCCAGGATGCGGAACGCCAGCGGCGTTGATGGCTGGATTCAAGCTCATCAGCGAGATGTCCCCGAAGGGGGACCAGCCGGAGGCGATCAAGGCGTTGGCCGAGGGGTTGGATAAGGGGGAGCGGTTCCAAACCTTGCTTGGCGCTACCGGCACCGGAAAGACCTTCACGATGGCCCACGTGATCCAAAAGGTTCAGCGGCCGACCCTCGTCATCTCCCACAACAAGACGCTGGCCGCGCAGCTCTACAGCGAGCTCAAATCTTTTTTCCCCGAGAATGCCGTCGAGTATTTCGTCAGCTACTACGACTACTACCAGCCCGAAGCCTACATCCCGCAGACCGACACCTACATCGAAAAAGACTCCGCGATCAACGACCGGCTGGACCGCCTGCGGTTGGCAGCTACCACCGCGCTGCAGTCGCGGGAGGACGTGATCATCGTCTCTTCGGTTTCCTGCATCTATAACCTGGGCGACCCGGAGGACTACAAGTCGCTGCTCCTGTTCCTCGAGGTGGGCCAGGAGATCCCCCGCCAGGATCTCCTGCACCGGCTGGTGGCCCTTTTGTACGAACGCAACGACGTGGATTTCGCTCGAGGAAAATTCCGCGTGCGGGGGGAGACGGTGGAGATCTTCCCGGCCTACCAGGAAACCGCCCTCCGTCTCGAGATGTTCGGCGACCGGATCGAGAAGATCCGGGTGATCAACCCGGTGAGCGGCGAAACACTGCAGCAGCCGGACAAGTTCGCCCTCTACCCGGCCAAGCATTTCATCACCACCGCCGAGCGGATCGAGCCGGCGCTGGCCCGCATCGAAGCGGAGCTTCAGGAGCGGCTGAAGGAGCTTAAATCGCAGGGGAAACTGCTGGAAGCGCAGCGGCTGGAGTCCCGCACCCACTACGATATGGAGATGCTCAAGGAGATCGGCATCTGCCACGGCATCGAGAACTACTCGCGCCACCTCTCCGGCCGGCCGCCGGGGTCGCGCCCCTGGTGCCTGCTGGATTACTTCCCAAAGAATTTCATCGCGATGATCGACGAGTCCCACGTGACGGTCTCACAGGTGCGGGGGATGTTCGAGGGAGACAAGGCCCGCAAGGAGGTGCTGGTGAATTTCGGGTTCCGGCTTCCTTCCTGCCTGGACAACCGGCCGCTCCGGTTTGAGGAGTTCGAGAAGCTGATCGGTCAGACACTCTTCGTCTCCGCCACGCCCGGTCCCTACGAGATGCGGGCTTCACAGAACCGGATCATCCAGCAGGTGATCCGCCCCACCGGGCTGGTGGACCCGGAGATGGAGGTCCGGCCGATTGAGGGACAGGTGGACGACCTGATCCACGAGGTGCGGGAACGGGCCAAGAAAGGGGAGCGGACCCTGATCACCACGCTCACCAAGCGGATGGCGGAGGATCTATCGGCCTATCTGAAAGAGGCCAACCTCAAGGTCACCTACATCCACTCCGACCTGGACGCTTTCGACCGGGTGGAGGTCTTAAAAAACCTGCGGCTGGGCAACGTGGATTGCGTGGTCGGCATCAACCTGCTG
>JAUSCU010000073.1 GCA_030651065.1 Candidatus Omnitrophota bacterium
CAGCCGCCGCCGACCACCTTCAAGCGCAGCGCGTAACCGGGCTTTCCCTCCGCTTCCCGCAGAGTCTTAACCTTCTCCACCGCTTTCTCTGTCAGCGTGATCATGTTAACGTCTCCTTTCCTGTCTCTGTGTGAGTGCTCAGCCGGGTCACTATTTCCTCCGCCAGCTGTTCCCGCAGATCCCCCACGGGGATCCGCTTCAAGATCTGCTCGAAAAATCCTTCCACGATCAGCCGCTCCGACTCCGTCGCCGAGAGGCCGCGGCTCATCAGGTAAAAGGCCTGTTCCTCGTCCACCGGGCCGACCGCCACGCCGTGCGTGCAGCGGACGTCATCCGCCTCAATTTCCAGCATCGGGATCGAATCGGCCTTGGCCCCCTGGCTCAGCAGCAGGTTCCGGTTCGCCTGGTAGGCGTTCGATTTTTGCGCCTGCTTGGCGATCCGGATGAGCCCCGTGTAGACCAACTCCGCCTGGTCGGCCAGCGCGCATTTGTACAGCAGGTCGCTAAAGGTATTCGGCGCCTGGTGGTCCTGCAGGGTGTGAAAATCGAAGTGCTGCTTGCCGGCGCCGAAAAAGATGCCGAGCAGGTCCGCGTGGGCGCCGGGCCCCCGAAGCAGCGTTTCCACGTTTGCCTTGGAGAGCTTGCTCCCTAACCCCACCGTGATGTTCAGGAACTGGGCCTCTTTCTCGAGGATCGCCCGCTGCGTGAACAGCTCCGTGGTCGCCGAGTTCCAGCGCTGTAAATGAACATAGCGCAGTCTCCCGCCGGCGCCGACAAAAATCTCCGCCATCTCATTGGAGAGAACCGGCTCCGCGGCCCCGGGGGCCGAGCGCCGTTCGTCCACCAGCGTCAGCTCCGAATCCTTCCCCACCACGATAGCCAAGTGAGGGAAGATCGCCGGTCCGCTAATTGCCTCGATCCAACTGCGCAGAGGCAGTTCCACTTTAACGCCGTCCGGGACATAGCAGAACAGCCCTTGCTGCGCGACCGCCTGGTGAAGCGCGACGAATTTCTTCAGCTGGCCCGGCTCACCGGTCTGGAACAGATATTCTTGGACCAGATCCGGAAACTGTTTTGTCGCGGTCGCAAGATCGGTGAGGATGACACCCGACCGGATCAGTTCCGGGGCGGGTGTTTCCCACCCGGTCTGAAAGGCGCCCTCCTTCGGCTTCTCGCCAGCCGGCAGGGCAGGCAGAAGCTTCGGGTCGGTCCGCCGCCACTCCTCATCGGTCCGGACCGGCCAGGGCAGGGACTCGTACCGCTCCCAGGCGGTTTTTCGAACGTCTTCCACCATCAGCATCAGCCGACGGACCCCTCCATCTCGAGCTGGACCAGCCGGTTCAGCTCCACGGCATACTCCAGAGGAAGTTCCTTCGCGAACGCCTCGAAGAAACCGTTGACGATCATCGTGGTGGCTTCCTGCTCTTTGAGGCCGCGGCTCATCAGATAGAAGAGCTGTTCCTCCCCCACCTTGCTGACGGTCGCCTCGTGCTCGATCCGCACCTTCTTGGCGTCGATCTCCATCGTCGGGTAGGTGTCCGAGCGGGAGATCTCGTCCATCAGCAGCGCGTCGCAGCGAACCGAGGACTTCACGTTCTCCGCTTCCGGGTGCACCTGCACCAGCCCCCGGTAGCTCGTCCGCCCGCCGTCCTTGGAGATGGACTTGGAGAGGATGGTGGAACTGGTCTCGGGCGCCAGGTGGATCATCTTCGCCCCGGCGTCCTGGTGCTGCCCTTTGCCGGAGAAGGCCACGGAGACCACCTCACCGCGCGCTTTACGGCCTGCCAGGATCACCCCAGGATATTTCATCGTGAGCTTCGAACCCAAGTTGCCGTCCAGCCATTCCACGGTCGCATTCTCGTGGGCGATGGCCCGCTTGGTCACCAGGTTGTAGACGTTCTTCGACCAGTTCTGGATCGTCGTGTAGCGGATGTGCGAGTGGGGGAGGGCGATCAGCTCCACTACCGCCGAGTGCAGCGAATCGGAAGAATAAACGGGCGCCGTGCAGCCCTCGATGTAGTGCACGCTCGACCCCTCGTCCGCGATGATCAGCGTCCGCTCAAACTGGCCCATGTTCTTCGCGTTGATCCGGAAGTAGGCCTGCAGCGGGATCGCCACCTTGACCCCCTTCGGAATGTAGATGAAGGAGCCGCCCGACCAGACCGCCGAGTTCAGCGCGGAAAATTTGTTATCGGCCGCCGGGATCAGGCTGCCGAAGTATTTCTTAACCAGGTCGGGGTATTTCTTGAGGCCGTCGTCCATGCCGAGGAAGATCACCCCCTGCTTTTCCAGCTCCTTATTGATGGAGTGGTAGACCACCTCCGACTCGTACTGGGCCGTGACGCCGGCCAGGAACTTCCGTTCCGCCTCCGGGATCCCCAGCTTGTCGAAGGTGTTCTTGATATCGGCCGGGACATCTTCCCAGGTCTTCCCCTGTTCCTCCATCGGTTTCAGGTAGTAATAGATGTCGTCGAACGGGATCTGGGACAGCATTCCGACATCGGCCCACGCGGGCAGGGGCTTCTTCTCGTACGAGGCCAGTGCTTTGAGCCGGTAGTTCCTCATCCATTCCGGCTCCGACTTCATCTCGGAGATCTCCTCCACCGTTGTGGAGGTGAGGCCCTTCTTCGATTTGAAGACGTACTTCTCCGGGTCATGAAACCCGTACTGTTCTTCGTAGTTCTGCCCGATGTCCAGAGGCTTTCCGTTGTCCGTCACGATGCCACCGTTTCTTTTTCGTAAGGTGCGTAGCCTTTTGCTTCCAGCTCGAGCGCCAGTTCCTTGCCTCCGGAGCGGACGATCCGGCCGTCCACCAGCACGTGCACCGCGTCCGGTTGAATGTAGTTCAATAGGCGTTGGTAGTGCGTAATCAGAAGGATCCCCAGTTCCGGCCCCCGGAGCCGGTTGACCCCCTCCGACACCGTCCGAAGCGCGTCGATGTCCAGCCCGGAGTCGGTCTCATCCATCAGGGCCAGTTGCGGTTTGAGCAGCGCCATCTGCAGCACCTCATGCCGTTTCTTTTCGCCACCCGAGAAGCCGTCGTTCACATAGCGGGTCGCGAAAGATTCGTCCACGCCCAACGAGGCCATCGCCCCCTTAAGCGTCTTGCGGAACTCCTTGGACTGGAACGCTTCGCCGAAGCGGGCCTTCATCGCGGTGCGCATAAAGTTGGCCACGGTGACTCCCTGGATCGCGGTGGGGTACTGGAATGCCAGGAAGATCCCCATCCGGGCGCGGGCGTCAGTCTTCAAGGGGGTGAGATCCTGCCCGTTGAAGAGGATCTGCCCCTGGGTCACTTTGTACTTGGGGTGGCCCATCAGGGTGTTGGACAGGGTGGATTTTCCGGAGCCGTTAGGGCCCATGAGCGCGTGGACCTGTCCCTTTTCCACCTTCAGGGAGATCCCCTTCAGGATCTCCTTGCCCTCCACCTCGACGTGTAGATTGTTCACTTCCAATAGCGTGCTCATTGGGTCACTCTCCTAAACAGAAAATGGTGTTGTGATCCTGCTCTGCAGCGTCTGTGTCACCTTTGCCTCCGGCCCCATCAGGTCGGAGATCAGCACCTTTCCCATGAATCCATCGATCGCCTGGGTCAGGGTAGACCAGGCGGAACGGATGCAGCATTCCTGTATATGGACACAGCTGGTCCGGTTGCCCGGATGCCGGTCACAGATCTCCTCCGTCGTTGGCAAGCTGCCCAGCGCCCGGACGACGTCCCGCAGGCTTAACTCAGTCGGCTTCCGGTCCAGCCGGTAGCCGCCATTGACTCCCCGCACCGAGTGGATCAACCCCGCTTTGGCCATCAGCCGCAGCAGCTTCTCCACGTAGGCAGGGGAAATCCCCTCTTTGGAGGCAATCTCCTTCACCGAAAGCCCCGTTTCCCGGTCTGCTTGCGCCAATTGCAAAAGGCACCTCAGCCCGTACTCTTCCTGCGCTGTGATCTTCATCTCACTTTCAATGATACCCAATACATGACACTTTAGTCAAGTATTGACCATGCCCTACCCCCGCTCGGGTAGGTCCGCTCCGGCACCGCTCGGCCGACTCCAGCGTGTCGGCCATCGCTTGGGTCCTCGCTCGCGCTTTCCCGCTCGGTCCGGAAAACAACTAGAGAAGGCCGGCCCGGCGGGAACCGTGCAAGCGCGGCTGCGGACATGCCGGAAGCGGCCCTCCCTGCGCGGGGGATTAGGCACGGATCAAGGGGTGGCGCGGGGCGGTCGCCCGGCCGTCGCCAGCAGGGCCGATACAACACAAAATGAAACGAAAGGGATTTGGCTTGGAGATTACCGTGGATTCGGGTGCACCACCGGGCCCGATGCCGGCGGCTGGGCTGACCCGCGACAGGACCCCGAGATCGGTCGACCGCAGGCCGGCGAAGCGGAGCAGGGATGGTACAGCGGGAGGGATTTGGCTATAATGGGCCTCTTATGGTCAGGGTCGAGAAACAACTCTCCATATTCCTCGAAAACCGGCCGGGCGGGTTGGCCCGTATCTGCGGAACTCTCGCCGAGTCCAGTATCAATGTCCTCGCTCTCTCAATCCACGACACCGTGGATCACGCGATCATCCGGTTGCTGGCGGACCGGCCGGTCAAGGCGCTGCTGATTCTGGAACAGTTGGGTCTCTACATTCTGGAGACCGATGTGATCGTCCTGGATTTGCAGAACCAGCCCGGCGCCTTGGCGGAGATCTCCCGAAAGCTGGCCCGAGCCGACATCAACATCGAATACGCCTACTGCTCCGCCGCCACCTCCCAAGGCAACGGCGCCCTCATCATCAAGTCCGACGAGCTGGACCGCGCCATCGAACTCCTCCGCGAAGTCTAAGTTTTTTTCTTTATGAGCCTCGCTTCGGTTGCTTTTTCGGTTGTCTTCCTGTTCTCGCTGGGCTATGCCCTTTACAGCCGGTGGGTTTCCCGCAAGCTGGGTCTGAGCGACGCCAACCCCACGCCGGCCTGCACGGTAAATGACGGCGTGGATTTCGTGCCGGCCAAGGCGCCGTTCCTGCTGGGCCAGCATTTCTCGGCGATTGCCGCCGCCGGTCCGATCGTGGGCCCGATCCTGGCGGGGCTGGCGTTCGGCTGGCTGCCGGCACTGCTCTGGATCGTGCTGGGCGCCATCTTCATCGGGGCGGTGCACGACTTCTCCAGCCTGTTCGGCTCCGTCCGCCACAAGGCCGGCTCGATCGCGCAGATCGTTCAGGAGCAGCTCGGCCGCCGCGCCTACATCCTCTTCCTTGGTTTCATCTGGCTCTCATTGGTCTACGTGATCACCGCGTTCACCGATCTCACCTCTAGTTCCTTCGCGGAACCCGTCTCCGGCGGCGCGGTGGCCAGCTCCTCGCTCCTTTACCTGGCGCTGGCGGTGGCGATGGGGATTGCAATGACCCGGTTCAAGATGCCGCTGGGCCTAGCCACCCGAATCTTCCTTCCTCTATTACTGGCGG
>JAUSCU010000076.1 GCA_030651065.1 Candidatus Omnitrophota bacterium
CGAAGCGGCCACCGCCGTGGAGGGCACGCCTCGCGCCACCTCATGCGAAATGGTTGGGCCCGACAGCACCGCGAGCCTCTTCGCGGGAACCGAATCCCGGATCAGCTCCGACATCCGCTGTAAGCTCTCCGGATCAATCCCTTTGACCACGCTGACCGTCAACACCTTGCCCCAGGGACCACCCGAGCAACGCCCCAGCACCGAACGAAGATATTGGGACGGCACCGCCACCACCATCACCTCGCAACCATCCCAACTCTCTGCTAAATCAGCGGTTAGATGAAGTTCGGGTGGAAGCCGGACCCCCGGAAGGAATTTCACATTTTCCCGGGTGCGCCGCATCTCATCGATGTAATCGGCGAAAGCACCCCAGAGAGTCACCCGGTGGCCCTGGGCCGACAGCAAAACCCCTAAACAGGTCCCCCAACCCCCGTCTCCGAGGACGGTAACCCGCCTTGACTTGGGCATAGAGCGGTCAGTCTACCACGCGGGGAATTACAGGGTCAACGAAGGGAGACTTTAGCCGATCCGGTGTTCTTCGTGCTGAAGCAGGCGCAGGATATTTGGGCGGTGGCGCCAGATGATCCCCAAACTGACCCCGATGCAGCCGAAGACCCAAGCGGTCGGCGCTCCGAACAGGAGCATCAGGAAGGGGGCCGCCAGGGCGGCCGCGATCGAAGAGACCGAGACGTAACGGGTCCTCCACGCGGCGGCCAGCCAAACAACGAAAGTCCCGAACGCCACCCTCCAATCCAGGCCGATCAGCACACCGGTCGCGGTGGCCACCCCCTTCCCTCCCTGAAACTGGAGGAACGGGTTCCAGATGTGCCCCGCCACGGCAGCCACACCCAGCAAGATCCGAAGGGAATCTACCGGAAGGGGCGCTCCCAACTCAACCGCTTTGGGGGCAAGGAGGGCGACGGGCACCCAGCCTTTCAAGCCATCCACTCCGAGGACCAGCAAGCCGGGCAGTTTTCCGACCACGCGGGCTACGTTGGTAGCCCCCACGTTGCCGCTTCCCTGCTTGCGGACGTCCACCCCTTTGAGCCGGCCGGCGATGAGGCCCGTGGGGATGCTGCCCATCAGGTAGGCCAGGCAGACAACGCTGATAAGAATCATGAAGTTCATGTGTGCCTCTTCACCAGAAATTTCACCCTTACCGGCGTTCCCTCAAAACCGCCCTGCTCCCTCAACACTTTTTCCACGTAGTTGGCGTCCAGCGTGGTGAACTTGCTCCGGGTCCTCGCCATCAGATGGAAGGAGGGCGGCGCCGATCCCACCTGCGACAGGCGAATCAAGTGGGCGTGCCTCAAACCGGGCGGCGCTTTCCCATCGTTGCGCAGGACCTCAAAGAGCGCCCGGACCTCCGCGGAGGTCAATCTCTTGCACGCCTGCGCCGCGAGACCGGCTGCCAGCTCGATGAGCTTGAGCACCTGGAACCCGGTCTTCGCGGAGGTGCACACCACGGGAGAGAACCGGAGGAATGGGGCCCGGTTCGCAAGAGCCGCGGCCATCTGTCTCGGATTGGCGGAGCGGGGCGCAAGATCCCATTTATTGACCGCGAGACAGAGCGGCTTGCAGGACGTGATCACCTGATCCAACAGACGCAGGTCGTCCCGCAGCAGTCCCACCGTCGCGTCCAAGACACCGACGCAGACATCGGCCGTAGTGATCACCCCAAGCGCTTTGATCCGGGCAACCGCGTCCACCCGGGACTGTACCGTTTTCCGGGCCCGAACGCCGGCGGTGTCGATCCAGATAAAGCGCTGCCCTTTGTAATTGAATTCTGTTTCCACCGGGTCGCGGGTGGTGCCGGGCCGGTCGTCCACCAGGACCCTTTCCTGGTTGAGGATCCGGTTGATCAAAGAGGATTTCCCGACGTTGGGACGGCCTAGAACGGCGATCCGGACTGCCACCGGGGCCGTTTCACGCGAAGGGGTTTTGGGGGGAAGGTGTTTGACCACGGCGTCGAGCAGCTCGCCGACGCCAAGCCCGTGCAGGCCGGAAACCGCCCAGGGAGAACCCAGACCCAATTCCGCGAACTCGTAAATCCCATCCGGCCTCACTTCGCCGTCTACTTTGTTGACGACCGCGAGCACCGGCTTGCCCAGGCGGCGGAGCCAATCGGCCACCTGCCGGTCCAGAGGCATCAGCCCGTCCCGGCCGTCCAGCAGGAACAACGCTAAGGAGGCCTCCTCCATCGCCAGGACCACCTGCGAAGCGATCGCTTTCTGCATCCGGTCTCCGGAGGAAAACTCCAGGCCGCCGGTGTCCACGATCCGGAACGTCCGGCCGCCCCAGTTCACGTCCCCGTACAACCGGTCCCGCGTGAGACCCGGCGTGGCATCCACCAACGACTGGCGCTGGTGGATCAGCCGGTTGAAGAGAGCCGACTTGCCGACGTTGGGGCGGCCGACGATGGCGACGACGGGGAGAGAGTCTATTTCTGGCCGCCGGAGAAGTTGAGCAGCCGGTTGCCGCGGCGCAGATAGCCGATCCCGGAGAGGACCGTGAGTACCATTGCGCTCCCCAGGATGAACCGGGAGAAGGACAGACCCAGCAGCACGCTGACAATCGTGAGCATTTGAAGGAACGTGGTCACCTTGCCCAGCCGGGAAGGCTGCGCCTGCAGGTCGCCGGTGATCAGCCCGATCAGGAGCCAGCCGAATACGATCAGCAGGTCCCGGCTGATGACCACGATCGGCACCCAAGGGGGGAGGCGGTACTCCTGCGGCAATGTGGGGATAAGGCTCAGGCTCAGGAAGGCCGCCACCAGAAACAGTTTATCGGCGGCCGGGTCCAGGATGGCGCCCAACCGCGTGGCTTGCCGCTCGGCGCGGGCCACGTAGCCGTCCACCGCGTCGGTCACCACGCCGATCACGAACAACGCCACCGCCAGGTAGCGCAGCCGTTCCAGCTCGCCCGGCCGGTAATAAATGAGGCAAAGGACGAACGCCGGAACGAGCAGGATCCGGAACAGGGAGAGCTTGTTGGCGAGGCTCACTTCGTTTGCCTTACTTTTGGTACAATAGGTGTACGCATAATCCAAGGAGGACTTCTATGAACAGAAACAGAATGAGCACTGGGCAGGCCGCGGGCCTGGCGATGATCGTCGGTTTGGCTTTTACCGGTTGCGCCACATCGGATGGAACCGGCGCTTCCAGCGGGGCGAAAACAGCGGGACTCGGAACCCTGGCGGGAGCCGGGTTGGGCGCCATCATCGGCCATCAGTCCGGACACACCGCTGAAGGGGCCCTCATCGGGGCCGGAACCGGCGCTGTGGGCGGCTATATCCTTGGAAACGAAAAGGACAAGACCCAAACCCAGAGTCAGATCAACGCGGCGCAAGCGCAGGCCAACACCGTGATCATCAACGTCAACAACAGCAACGGATCGATCACGCCGGTCACTCTCACGCGGCAGGGGAACCTCTACGTGGGCCCCCGGGGCGAGCAGTACACCAGCCTGCCCACCGAGGAGCAACTCCGAAAAATCTACGGGTTTTAGCCGATCAGTATTTACCATAGGAACACCGGTCCCGGGTACGTTGTACCCGGGACCGTTTGCTTTTAATGTAGAGCGCGAATCCTTTTTGGAGGCCAGTAGATGACGAACGCGCGGCCGATGATCTTGGACTCCGGCAGCAGCCCCCAGTACCGGGAGTCGCGCGAACTGGCGGAGTTATCCCCCAGGAAGAAGTAGTAGCCCGGCGGCACGGTGAGAGGCTGGCCGGCCTGCGCGTAAGTGCCCCGGTTGTAATAGACCATCTGCCGGAAGACCGGAGGATCGTTGAGGGGCCGGCCGTTCACCCAGAGCTTCAGGTCCCGGATTTCGATGGTGTCGCCTCCGACGGCCACCAGCCGCTTGATGAAATCCTTGTGGGGGTCGTCGATCGAGCGGAACACCACCACATCCCCTCGACGGGGAGAATGGATCCGGGGAAGGCGAAGATCCGTGAACGGTATCGGGATCCCGTAAGTGACCTTGTCCACCAGGATCCGGTCCCCCTCGATCAGCGTCGGGCGCATCGAGCCGGTCGGGATCTTGAACGCCTGCAGGAAGAAGCTGCGCACCACCAACGCCAGCAGGACCGCGACAATGATCGATTCGGCGTACTCCCGGAAAACGGATTTCTTCATACCTTGAGGATCGCCATAAAGGCTTCTTGAGGGATCTGCACCTTGCCGAAGTTCTTCAACCGCTTTTTCCCCTCTTTCTGTTTTTCCCAGAGTTTTCGCTTGCGCGAGATGTCGCCGCCGTAGCACTTGGCGGTCACGTCCTTGCCCTGCGCCCGCACCGTCTCGCGCGCGATCACACGCGCCCCGATCGCCGCCTGGATCGCCACCTCGTACAGCTGCTGAGGGATCGCTTCCTTCAACTTTTCAACCAGGTCTTTCCCCTTGGTCTGGGCCTTCTCCTTGGGGACGATGCAGGCCAACGGGTCGCACTTCTCCCCGTTGAGTAGGATCTCCAGCTTAACCAGTTCCGCGGGCCGGTAGCCGATCAGCTCGTAGTCCATCGAGCCGTAGCCGCGCGTTGCGGATTTCAGCTTATCATGGAAATCCACCAAAACCTCCGACAACGGCATCTCGTAGACCAGCATCGCCCGTTCCTTGCCCAGGTACTCGGTGGACTTGTAGACACCCCGGCGGTTGAGCGCCAACTGCATAACCGCCCCTATCGACGCGGCCGGCGAAATCAGGAAGGCCCGGATCGTCGGCTCCTCCATGGCCTCAATCTGAACAGCGTCCGGAAGCTTCGTCGGGTTCTCCACCTCCAGGATCTCCCCATTCTTGAGCATCACCTGGTAGACCACGCTGGGGGTGGTAGCGACGAGGTTCAAGCCGAATTCCCGTTCGAGCCGTTCCTGGATGATCTCCATGTGCAGCAACCCTAGGAACCCGCAGCGGTAGCCCATGCCGAACGAGCTGGAGTTCTCGATCTGGGCCTCAAACGAAGCGTCGGAAAGCTGGAGCTTCGGGATGCAGTCCCGCAGGAGCTCAAAATCGGCCGGGTTGATTGGAAAGATGCCGCAGAAAACCAGCGGGTGGGCGGGCCGGTAGCCCGGCAGTGCCTCGGCGGCCGGGCGGTTCAGGTGCGTGACGGTCTCGCCGGCGTGCACCTGCTTGGGTTCCTTAATGTTGCAGGAGAGATACCCCACTTCGCCGCAGGAGAGGCTCTCCCTCTTCTCGGCCTTTGGGGCGAAGATCCCCACCTCCTGCACCTCGAAGGCGTCCTTGGTGCCCATGAAGAGGACCTCCTCACCGGCCCGGATCGTGCCGTTGAAGAAGCGGGCGTAGACGATGACCCCGCGGTACGGATCGAATCGGGAATCGAACACCAGCCCCTGCAACGGGGCTTCGCTGGAACCTTTGGGCGGCGGGATCTTCGCGACGATCCTCTCCAGCAGCTCATCCACGCCGAGCCCTTCCTTGGCGCTGACCAAGACCGGCTCCTCCGGGATCTCCA
>JAUSCU010000079.1 GCA_030651065.1 Candidatus Omnitrophota bacterium
CAGAGGAATCGAGCCGCATGAACACGGTCGTGGTGACCGCCACGAAGGCGAAAACCCCTAAAAAGGAAGTGACCCGGGCGGTCTCCGTCGTGGAGGGTGAGGGGATGGGTGAAAAGGAGGGCGGTTTCGTTGCCGACGGCCTGCGCTTGGTTCCCGGAACGTTCGTCCGCCGCAGCGGGGGGTTCGGGAGGACGACCTCTCTCGTGATCCGGGGCGCCAGCGCCACGCAGGTGCACGTCACCGTGGATGGCGCTCACGTGGCCAGCCCCACAACAGGGACCTTCGACTTTAATCATATGGCCCCGGACAACCTGGAACGGGTGGAGATTTTGCGCGGTCCCAACAGCGTCCTGTACGGCGCCGACGCCATGGGCGGTGTCGTGAACTTCGAAACCCGGCGGGGAGAGGGACCCTTCAGCGGTTCCTACACGCAGGAGGCCGGCAATTGGTCCACCTGGCGGGAGGCGGCCGAGGCGCAGGGACAGATGGGCAACTGGCACCTCTCGGGCGGGATCTCCCGCCTGGATACCCAGGGCCTCAGCCAGAACGACGAGTACCAGAACACGAACATCTCCACCCGGGTGGGGTACGATTTCGAGCCGGACCACACGCTGGACGTGACGGTCCGGAACATCCTCTCCATCGTGGGGATTGACGACGGCGCCACCCTTCCAGATCCCAACCGCGTGGACCGGGAGCGGCAGACGATCGGCTCCGTGAGGTGGAACAAGCCGGTGGCCTCCTGGTGGTCGCAGAGCGTCCGGCTCTCTACCAGCATCGCCAATCTCATCGACAACGATCCCTCGGACCGGGCAACCAACGCCAACGCCCTCTCCAAGTTCGATACCGAGCGCTACGGCGCGGAGTGGATCCACCGCTTCACGCCGGTCGAATGGGACACACTCACCGCCGGGCTCGAATACGAGGACCGGGAGGCGGACAACCGGAGGTTCTCGAAGGCGCAGAACACGCGGGCCGGCTACCTTCAGAACCAATGGAACCCGACCGAGGCTCTCACGATCCTGACCGGCGGCCGTTGGTTCCGGGAAAGCTCCTTCGGGGCCGACACCGTGCTGGACGGCTCAGCGGCTTATTTCTTCGCCCCGCTGGGCATGAAATTCCGGGGCGGGTACGCGCAGGGTTTCCGCGCTCCGACGCTCAACGAGCTGTTCTTTCCCAACTTCGGGAACCCGAACCTGCAGGCCGAGAACAGCGAGACGATCGAAACGGGGGTGGAGCAGATTATTTTTGATGATCTGCTGGAGTGGTCCGCCACCTTTTTCCGGACGAACTACGAGAACCTGATCCAGTTTGTGAGTGTCAGCGGCACCACTCTTCCCGTCAACGTGGGTAAGGCCCGGGTGGATGGCGTGGAGCTGGAGACCAAACTGGGGCCCTGGAATCATTGGTCGCTGGAAGGGTCGTACACCCACCTGGACCATGGCAGCCGTCCCAGCGGGGAAGAGCTGCTGCGCGTCCCCAACAACACCGCGGGGATGGGCTTGAGATTTGCTCCCGGAAAATGGGAGGCTCGCCTGGACGGTTTGCTGATCAGCAGCCGGGAGGAATCGGTGACCGGCGGGAGGAACAAGCAGGAGGGTTACTTCAAGTTGGATTTCTATGGGAAGTATCAGTTCAAGGACTGGCTGCGGGGGTTTGTCCGGGTGGAAAACCTGACCAACCGGAAATACCGGGAGATCCTGGGTTTCGACGCCCCGGGCCTGACCGCCACGGCCGGTATCACGTTGGAGAAATAATCGCCATGAGGAGAGCTCTCTGGTTGGGGTTGCTTTGTGTTGGAATGGCCGGCTGCGCGACGATGCCAGCGGCCCAGCGGACGTTCGACGTCACGCTGGAAGTGGATTTCGGGCCGGCCGGGAAGCCGGCGGTCCGGCAGGTGGTGCAGGTGGCTCCGGGGGCAACACCCCGGGACGCCACCGAGAAGGCCTTCCCGGTGGAGAAGGGGGCGGTCTGTTGTGACCCGCGGGAGGTTTCGACCATTGACGGCGTTGCGGCCGACCCGGCCACCAACCGCTGGTGGACCGTTTCGATCAACGGTTCCAAGAAGGTCAGCCCCTACAGGACCAAGCTGAAGCCCGGCGACGTCATCCGATGGGAGTACAAACAATATGGCCAATAAAGTCTGGCTGATCGCTCTGCTGATTTTCGCGCGACCCGCGGAGGCGGCTGATCTCAAAGGGCAGGTGCGGTTGGACGGCCCGCCGCCGGCCGCCGAGAAGCTGGCCATCGAACCCAAGAAGGGGGGCAACCACTCCACCGAGGGCTGCGGCTCTCTTGAGAAGGACTCCCAAAAACTCCGGGTGGATTCATCGGGGGGAATACAAGACACGGTGGTCTGGGTGGAGCTCCCAAATCTTCGGGCCGCTGTCCTACCGCCGGCCGTCCTGATCGACCAGAACCAGTGCGTCTTCGAGCCGCACGTTGTGGCCCTCCCGGCCGGCGGAGAAATTGCCGTCCGCAACTCCGACTCGGTAATCCACAACATCCGGATCTTCCGGGAAGGCAAACCCGACTACCTGATGCACCAGTGGCAAAAGGCGGACGCCGCCGACATTCCGTGGCGTTTTAATGAGCCAGGCCGTTACGTGGTCCGCTGCGGCGTGCACCATTGGATGTACGCCTGGGTGCTGGTGGTGCCGCTGGGCGCCCGGACCGGTGTGACCGACGCATCGGGCCGCTTCGCGCTGTCCGGTGTGCCGGAGGGACGCCACACGCTGCATGTCTGGCACGAAACGCTGGGAACGAAGGAAATCCCGGTCGAGGTGGCCGCGGAGGGATCGGATCTGGACCCGATCTTGTTTGCCCCGTCAGCTCTTAAGGAGGGCGTCTAATGCTGTGGGAATGGTTTCAGTTGGGCGGTCCGGTGATGTACCCGCTTCTGGCCTGCTCCATCATTGCGATGACGGTGATCACGGAGCGGTTCCTTTTTTGGAGCCAGCTCCGGAAGGAGCAAGATCCGGCAGGGGTGGAAAAGGTTCTTACACTGGCTCAACAAGGCAAGATTGCCGAAGCGCAATCGGCGGGCCGGGCTCTTCGGGACCCGGTGGCCCGCGTTCTCACACGGGGCCTGGAGCACTGGCCCTCGGCGGTGACGGGCGCCCTGGAGGCGCAGGTGGAACAGGAATTGCGCCCGATGCGCAGGTATCTGGGAGTGCTGGACACGGCGATCACGCTGGCCCCGCTGCTGGGCATCTATGGGACGATCACCGGGATGATCCAGGCCTTCGGGTTCCTTGCCCGGGCCGGCTTGCCCGATCCGCAACGGGTGGCTTCCGGCATTGCCGAGGCGCTGATCACCACGGCGGCGGGGCTGACCATCGCGATCCTGGCGATCCCGCCGTATAATTTCTTCGCCTCCAAGACCGAAGAGATGGCCCACCAGATCGAGCGGCAGGCGACGAACCTTGAACTGCTGGCTAAAAAATGAAGGTCTATCTCCCGCCTCGTCGTCAGCCCCGGATCGAGATGATCCCGCTCATCGACAGCTTCTTCCTGCTCTTGGCCTTCTTCATGTCATCGGTCCTGTCGATGGAAGTGGTGCGGGGCCTTCCCGTGGAGTTGCCGAAAGCCGGGGGTGCCCCCTCTGTTTCGCAACAGGGCCGGCGGGTGGTCACCCTCGGCCGCGAAGGCCAGATCCAATTGGATGGAGAGACGGTGAGCCTGGAAGAGCTCGTCCGGCGGCTCTCATCAGATCCTTCACGCGAATCATCGCGGGTAGGAATACGGGCGGATGAAAGCGCTCCTTACCGGAGCGTTGTCGAGGTTCTCGCCGCGGTCCGGCGCGGCGGCGCCGCGCGGGTCACCCTTCTAACACAATGACCCGGAACCTGCTAAAATCAGGGCTGCTTTCCATCGGAGCCCATGCCTTCCTGATGATTCCGTTCGCGTTCGGGATGGCCCGGTCCGTTGGGCCGGAGACCGATGTGCTTGCAGGCTTGAGTTCGGTTGAGCTCGAGCTGATCGCACCGGAGAGTTTTTCAGCAAAGGGCGAAGAAGAGATTCAGGCCAAAAGCCGGCCGGCTCCGCCCCGGGAGGAGTGGCTGAACGATTCCGGTGCTTTAAGCGACGCGCGGCCGTTGAGCCCCTTCCGGAACACGGCTCCGCCGTATCCCCGGCTGGCGAGAGTCCAGGGATGGCAGGGAACGGTGCTCGTGCGGGCTTGGGTGGCCCCCTCGGGAGAGGTGGCCTCGGTCCGTGTCGCGGAAAGCTCAGGCCGTGGTATTCTGGATCGCGCGGCGGCGGTAGCCGTGCAGGGATGGAAGTTCCGGCCGGCCCGCCGGAAAGGACAGGCGGTCGCGTCGACTGTGGATGTGCCCATCACTTTTCAGCTCGAACAAAAGACAGAACAGCAAGGGAGGAATCAATGATCGCGACGGCGCTTCTGACCCTGGCATGTGGACTCATCGCGGGCCAGTTCCATCACACCTTCGGTGTGGCTCCCATCTTGGGCGCTATCCTTTGCGCCGCTTTTTTCCTTCGTCCGCGTGAACTTTTTGTGGTCGGATTGGGCGGGATGCTGGTGCGTGATCTGCTGATGGGTTTGTCTCTCTTCACCCTGGTTCGCTTCGCCGGGATTGGGCTGGTGGTGGCCGCCGTGGTGGCGCTGAAAATCCGGCCGAACCTGCGCTCCTTGCTGACAGGCCTGCTGGTTTCTTCCCCGATCTTCCATCTTGTCCTGGCGGTGGGAAACTGGGCCACCGGCACGTGCGGAGGATTTGCGCGGACCCCCGTAGGGCTGGTTCAGTCGGTCGTTTCCTCTCTCCCGTATTTCCAGAGTTCTCTCGTGGTGGATTTCCTCTTCACGGCCTTGTTCCTGACGGCCTATTCGGCAGTCCTCTCCAGGACCCTAGTTCTGAGGAGGCAAGAGCAGGCCGGGTGACCCTGCGCCGCGCCATTGGTTTTTCAGCGGCGTTCCATGTCGTTCTGCTAACAGCCATTCCTTCCACTGCTTGGCTGGCCCCCAGGCAGAAACGTTTCGAGGTTTCTTACGTTCCCGCTGTTTCTCAGCTGCGGGTGTCTAATCCCGTTCCCGCTGCTCCCGCCCGGCAAGTTCCCGCTGCTCCCCTTGCCCCGGCGCCTAGAATTTCAACCCCTGTCTCGGTCCCCCAGCCGGTTCAGGCACCCCGCCCGGTGAGCCGCCCGATCACCCGCAACGACGTGGCGGTGCCTGTCGCCCGCCCGGCGGTCTCCAGCTTGCCGGACAAGGAGTTCGTTTTCCTCGATCACAAAGAGCAGGTCCGAAAACACCTCAAGGCCCGGCTGAACTATCCTGCTAGCCTTACTGACGGCACGGTCCGCATCCGTGTGATCCTGGGGCCGGAGGGATCCTTCAAGCAGGCAGTGGTCCTGGAAACTTCGGATCCGCGCTTGGCCGGCCTCGCCGTGAAGGACGCTCAGGCTGCCGCGCCGTATCCGCCGCTGCCCGCGAAGTTTCGGCCTCGCCAGCTCCGCTACGAGTTCCTCGTCCGCTATCGGCCTGAATAAACAGGCCGCTCGACTTCGCCCCACTCGGGGCCGGGGTTCACTCGCACTCCCTCCTCGCCCGACCCCGCTCGTCGGTCAACGCTCGTTCACCCCATCCCCGAGCGGGGCTTGTCCCAGCCTGGCGAGGTTCAGTTAGACGGCGTATGATGTGTACGAGGGTAAAGTACCTGGTACGTGGGGAGGTAAGTGTCCCCTTGGTACCCGGTACCAATCAAACGGGTTTAGAATGAATTGAACCTGGCACGCCCGGAAATGGTACCGACAAGTAGCAGTAGCCTCATACGGATGAGCTGAGCCAATTATGACATGCAGGAAATGGAAGGATAATTTAAGTCTGTTTGAGTTTTTCCGGAAAGTTCTAGCCTCGAGAACTTCGATCTGCATTTTAGCGTCCTGCGCAATAGGTGTTGTTGCCTATTCTTTATTTCCCTTTGCAGCCCGAATCCCTCTTAGGATACTTCTGTCTTTAATTATAGTAACAATAGTCTTTGTTGGTTTCCGACGGCCAGCCAATATACAACCCGCAACGCTTACATCCATAATCGCTTTGCTTGTCTCCTACAGTGCTTTAACCCAAAATATATCTGAGTGGAAGGAGGCCAAAGAGGCCGAGAGACCGTATTTTCGGCTTGTGAATGCTAGTATTGTAAAACTAAAAGACGAAGAGAAATTATCCGTCCATAAATTTGAGTTTTCTTTTCACAATACGATTGGGCAAAGGGCGGCACATTCTCCCCGCCTGAAGGCTGTAATAATCGATCTTGGAACTGGGGAAGAGAGGTTTATTTCTGGGGAAGTGAGTTCAGTCAATGATATCCCTGGTGATGGAAAGTTTTCCTGGGCTAAAGATTCTCTAAAAGTAGGAAGGAGTTTGTCTACACAGGTTTTTGGAGTAGTTTTGGTGTATAGCGATCCCGTTTTGAATAAGAGTTTCAAGCAGAGGTATGTAATGAAATGGGAGAAAAAAGGAGGGCAGTTCAAAGATTCCTTTAATTTTGAAACAGGGGATATCCCAAAGGGCATAGTTCAAAAAATCGATGGATTCTCGGATCAGTTTCTTTCGGAAGTTTTAAAAAGCAATACTTAAAATGTTTCTGGGAGGGGGGCGTTTCGTAAGCGTGATTCGGTACCGAGCGTGATTCGGTACCGGGTTCCGAGGGGACAGGTTAAGGGGAGGGTAGGGTGCTCAGCGGACTGCTGTTAATTCTGATTGGGGTGGCGGTTTATCTCCACCCGCGGATCATTGTCACGCTGGTTGCCGGGTTCCTGGTCTTCAGCGGGGTGGCGATCGTCCTGACGAGCTGGCGCCTGCGCCGGATCTACCGGGCCGGCGGGCCGGCCGGCAACGCCTGGACCCGCTTCATGATCCGTTTCTGATTGAGAACGGGGATGGCACGGCCAGGGAGTATAGTGGTATCAGGTGCGTGGGACAGGTAATGCGGAGTAACTAGGAGGGTGTGAAATGGGAAAGATGCTGAAATGCAGGGACGTCGGGGTGGACTGCGATTTTGAGGTCCACGCGAAGAACGAGGGAGAGCTCCTTCAGAAGGCGGCCGAGCACGCGAAGGGCTGCCATCAGGGAGTGCAGATGACGCCTGAGCTGATCGCCAAGATCAAGGGCGCCATCAAGGACGAGGGCAGCGGGTGCTGCGGGGGAGATCCTACCTGCTCTAAATAAGAGTCCGGGCGGGGCTTGTTGTATACTCAAGGTGAAATGAGCGCAAAAATACAGATAGATAAAACAAAAATTGCCGAGTTTTGTCGGCGGCACCACATCCGCAGACTAGCCCTGTTCGGCTCTGTTCTCCGAGACGATTTCCGACCGGACAGCGATGTGGACGTCTTGGTGGAATTCGAGCTGGGACATGTGCCCGGGTGGGAATTCTTCTCCATGCAGGATGAATTGTCAGAGATTCTGAAGCAGAAGGTGGATTTAAATACGCCGGGGTTTCTGAGCCGCTATTTTCGGGATCGTGTTATGAGGGAAGCGGAGGTCCAATATGACGCAGCATGATGACCCTTCCCGGTTGCGTCACATGCTGGACGCGGCTCGAAAAGCGGTTGAGTTCACTTCAGGAGATCCCCTGGAAAGATATTGCGGGGACGCGAGATCGGCTTACCCATGGCTATTTTGATGTGGACTATGATGTCGTCTGGGAAATCATTTCGGCTGATCTTCCGGCGCTTGTCACTCAACTCAAGAAGCTTGTAGCGTAAGTTTTTTAAGCAGCGAACCTCGAACGAGTCCCCCTTCTAAGGTGCCAAATTGGAACCTTAGAGATGGGCCGCGCGGCTTGACGCGGTTGGCGCGGTGAAGTAACATACTCACATGCCAGTCGTTGAAGTTCGTGAAAATGAGCCCCTCGAGAAGGCCCTGCGCCGCCTGAAGAAGAAGGTGGAGCGCGAGGGGGTCCTGAAGGCGATCCGGGCTCGCAAGCATTACGAGAAGCCCTCGGTCGCCCGGCGTCGCAAGCTACGGGAAAACCGAAGACGCGTTTAGTTCTTCTCCTTGCCCTTCTCCTTTCCGGTTGCCGGACTATTCCCATTCCCTTTTTGTCGCGCGTGAAGGAGCCCATGCCTGTCCAGCAGTCTAATCTTCCAGAACACTCTGAAGTTTCCGCTCCGGTCCGCCATCGTTTCCCCAACGGATTAACGCTGCTCGTCCAAGAGGATCATTCCCATCCGCTGGCGGCGTTCCATGCCGTCGTCCCGACCGGGTCGGCCACGGAGGGGAAGTTCCTCGGCACCGGCATCTCCCACGTGGTGGAGCACATGCTCTTTAAGGGGACCGCCCGCCGGCCGGTGGGCGCAGTCGAGAAGGAGGCCCGCTCCTACGGCGGCACCTCGCAGGGCTCGACCACCTACGACACCACCAGCTATCAGCTGATCGTCAACCGGGAGCATTGGTCGGAGGCGGCCGACTTGATGGTGGATGCCCTTTTCTTCTCGACGCTGGATTCGGAGGAGCTCCTCAAGGAGAGGGACGTGGTGCTGCGGGAACTCAAGATGCGGCGGGACGACCCTTCCCAGGTAGCCTGGGACCTCCTGTTCGACAACGCTTACCGGGTGCATCCGTACAAGATCCCGATCATCGGCTACGAACCGCTGCTGATGAAGATCACGGCGGAGGATGTGCGGGAGTATCACCGGATGCATTACGTTCCCAACCGGATGACGATCGCCGTGGTAGGGGATGTGGAGCCGTCCGAGGTGATCCGGAGGTTCGGTGAGCTCTTGAAAGATATCCCTCCGGGCAAGGTGACGCAGGAATCTCTTCCGGAAGAACCCTTGCCATTCTCCCCCCGCGAGATTATCGAAGAGGCGGACATCCAGCTGGGAATCGTCACGATCGGGATGCCGAGCGTCGCCGCGGCGGACCCGGATCTGTTCGCGTTGGACCTGCTGGCTTACCTGCTGGGAGGGGAGCGGGGTTCCCGGCTGGAAAAGGCTCTCAAAGAAACCGGGATTGTTCACGCGGTCCAGTGCTGGAACTACACCCCTCAAGCGCGAGGGCTCTTTAGCGTCACGATGCGATTGGACCCGGGCGCTGTCCACGAAGCCATCGCCGGTGTTTGGAAGGAGTTCGCGCGGGCGGCCTCGGAGCCGTTTCCGGCGGAGGAGCTGGAAGCAGCCAAGCGGGCCCTTCTTCGGCAGTACTTGAGCGGGAGGCAGACGGTGGGCGGGGAGGCCTCCGACCTGGGCGGCTACGAGGTGCTGGTGGGGGATCCTTTGTTCGCGGCCCGGTATCTGGATAGAATCCGAAAGCTTCAGGCCGTGGATCTTCAGCAGGCGGCGCAGCGCATCCTGGTGAAGGAACGGGCCACTACGGTGACGCTGTTGCCGCGCTCCGCGGCACAGGAGTCCAAACCGGCGGCGAGCCGGCCGGCCGAGCCGGTTCTGGAACTGGTCCGGTTGGAGAACGGAGTCCGGGTGATCCTCCGAGAAGACCGCCGGCTTCCGCTGGTAACACTTCAGGCCTCGATGCTGGGCGGCGTCCGGTACGAGACCGACTCCACGAACGGCATCAGCCACCTGACCGCGCAGATGCTGCTGCGGGGCACTCGCCACAAGAACAAGGACCAGATCAACGACTCCATCAAACAGATGGGCGGGGAGCTGAATTCCTTTAGCGGCCGGAACAGTCTGGGGTTGACCCTTTCAGTTGTCTCTTCCGAGCTGGCACACGCCGTTCCTCTGTTTGGAGAGATTTTGTCCGAGCCGGCTTTCCCGGCGGATGAGCTG
>JAUSCU010000086.1 GCA_030651065.1 Candidatus Omnitrophota bacterium
ATGCGATGCGCCGACATCGGTTGCGGCATGACCGCTTTCACGATCTATCTGAAAAAGATTGCCCAGTGTGAGGCTGTCGGTGTGGATCCGGACGTCTTCTTTGATTCCTCCCGGGAGGAAGGATGGGGAGTGACCCCTCAATTCGTTCGGCGAACCGGTCTGAAGATCGTCCAGTCCAAAATGGAAATGACCGGGCTTGCTTCCAACAGTGTTGATCGGGTGTTCTGCCTGAGCGTCATCGAGCACCTTCCCCGGGAGGTGGCCCAGCACGGCATCCAGGAGATGGCTCGTATCCTTAAGCCGGAGGGGATTGCCGTTCTGACGGTCGATACCAACCTGCTTTCGGGAATCAGCCGGCCCCTGGACTTGATTTGGGATTCCGGCCTGATCCCATTGGGAGAAATGGATCTGTGCTGGCCCACCCGTCGGTTCGGAAATTACTGCGATGGGAGACAACCCGCCGACGTTTTCGGCATGACGCTGGTGAAAAAGGACTTCGCGGTTGAGACGCAGTATTCCGGCCCCGGCGGCCGCAGTCCTGTCCATACGATCCCGGCCTACCGGATTCCGGTCGAACGGGAACTGTTTGAGAGACCGGTCTTGAAGCCCAGGCCTCTCTGGCGGCGTGCGGGCAGCAGGGTCAAAAGAGCGGCGAGGGTCCTCTTCCATGGCTGAAGTATTTCCCGGAGATTTCTGGAAAAACAAAAAAGTTTTGGTGACCGGGGGATGCGGTTTTCTGGGCTCCTATCTCACCGAGGAGCTTCTAACCACCGGCGCCGCCGTGACCGTGGTCGACAACCTCGAAACAGGTAGGATGGAAAATCTTTCCTCCGTGTCGGGCAAGTTCCGGTTCGTCAAAGGGGACTTGCGGGACGGTGGGCTCTGCGGTGAGCTGGCTGAGGGGATGGATGTGGTGCTCAACCTGGCCGGCCGGGCGTACGGCCTCGAGTACAGCATGAGTCACCACGGCGACATGCTTTGCCACAACACGCTGGTGCAGCTGAACATGCTGGAGGCGGCCCGCCAAAAAGAGGTCAAACGCTTCCTGGTGGTCAGCTCTTCCTGCGTCTACCCCGACGACGCGGTGATCCCCACCCTAGAGCTGGATGTGCTCACCGGGTTGCCCGAAAAGGTCAACGAAGGCTACGGGTGGGCCAAGCGGGTGGGCGAGCTGCAGGCCCGGTATTATCGCAAGGAATACGGGATGGAAATCGCGATCTGCCGGCCCTTCAACCCTTACGGCGGCCGCTACCACTGGAGTGGGGAGAAATCCCACGTGATGCCGACGCTGGTTAAGCGGATCCTCGATGGTGAGGACCCGCTGGTGGTCTGGGGCAGCGGCAACCAGAGGAGGACATTCCTTCACGCCCGCGACACTGTCCGACTGATGCTGATGGTGGCCGAGCGCCATCCGTCTGCGGAGCCGGTCAACATCGGCTACGACGATGACATCTCCATCAAGGACCTGGTCTCCTTGATCTGCGAGGTTTCCGGAAAGAAACCGAAGGTGCTGTTCGACACTTCCAAGCCGGAGGGCCGGTTCCGAAAATGCGCGGACGCCACGCTCCTCAAAAGAGTCAGCGCCGGATACCAGCCGGAGATCGGCCTGCGGGACGGTGTGCGTGAAATGGAAGAGTGGTACCATCGCTCATTCGGGAAATAGGTGGAACCTTATCTGAGCTTCGTCGTCGCCGCCCGTAATGACAACTATGGCGGAGATTTCCTTCAGCGGATCCAGCTTTATGTGGATGTGCTGTTCCGGTGGTGCGGAAAATACCAGCTCGACTCGGAACTGGTTGTGGTGGAGTGGAATCCCCCTTCCGAAAGGCCGCCTCTCAGGGAGGCCGTCCGGTGGCCGGGTGCGGGGTGGCCCCGGGTCCGCATCGTCCAGGTGCCGCAGGAAATGCATAGGTCGTACCCGAACTCGGATAAGATGCCGATGTTTGAGTACATCGCCAAGAACGTTGGCCTCCGCCGCGCCCGCGGGAGGTTCTGCCTTTCCATGAACCCCGACACCCTCGTTTCGGAATCGCTGGTCCGTTTTTTTTCTAAAAAACGGTTTTCGGAAGGCAGCTATTACCGCGTGGACCGGTACGACGTGGACCCTTCGCTCCTGAGGGTCCCCCCGGAACAGCTGGAGCCGGTCTGCCGGAGCTCCTGGTTCCGGGTCCACCGCCGCGACGGCAGCTTTTCCCGCTCCGAGGACCGCCTGCGGCCCCTCCGGAAATTGCTCCGCCCCCTGCTCCACCCCCGGGGGATGTTGTCGGACGTGCGTCAGTCCTTCGCGCGGGCGGGGAAACCCTCCGCAAGAATGGCGAAAGCGCACGGCAACGCCTCCGGCGATTTCTTCCTCATGTCGGCGGGGCAATGGGAGGCGCTGTGCGGGTTCCCCGAGCTGACGACCCACAGCCACATTGACAGCACCCTCTGCCTTCTCGCGGCTGCGAAGCTCCGCCAGGTCATTTTGCCGTACCCACTCTATCATCAGGAGCATTCGAGGGCCGAGCATGCTCAACGGCCGCTCACCGATTTGCAGTCCATCCAGCAGAATGTCCGCGTGGTGTTGGAAAAGGGTGGCGGCAGGTCTTTGGACCTAGACGGCACGTCCGGGAATTGGGGGCTGCCGGCCGCCCGCTTGGAGGAGTGGGTGGTCCCTGCGCGGGAGGGAACTTCATGCCGGTGAGTGACTCGGCCATTGAACGGGTCCGGGAATTCTGGAACCGCCGGCCGTGCAACGTCCGCCATTCCAAAAAGCCGGCCGGGACGAAGGAATATTTCGACGAGGTTGAGCACCGGAAGTACTTCGTGGAACCGCACATCCCCGGGTTTGCTGATTTTCAGCGCTGGAAAGGCAAGCGCGTGCTGGAGATCGGCTGCGGGATAGGCACAGACACCGTCAATTTCGCACGGCACGGCGCTTGGATCACGGCGGTCGATCTGTCCGAGAAATCGCTGGAGATCGCTTCCAAGCGGGCTGCGGTGTACGGCCTGGAGGACAGGATCCGTTTCTTTCATGCCGATGCGGAGGAGCTTTCACGGTTCGTCACGGTGGAGCCTTATGACCTGGTCTATTCCTTTGGCGTCATCCATCACACCCCCGGTCCCGAGCGTGTGGTCCGCCAGATCCGCTCGTATCTGCCTCCTGGAGGAACCGTCAAGATCATGGTTTACCATCGTTTTTCCTGGAAGGCGCTCTGGATCCTGCTCGTTTACGGCAGGGGGCAGTTTTGGAAGGCGGGGGAGATTATTGCGCGCTACTCGGAAGCACAGGAAGGCAGCCCCGTGACCTACACCTACACTCCCCTGGAAATCGGACGGCTCTTGAAGGAACATGGTTTCCGCGTGGTCGAGACGCGGGTGGAGCACATTTTCCCCTATCGGATCCCGGACTACACGCAGCACCGGTATGTCAAGGTCTGGTACTTCCGCTGGATGCCCCAGCGGTTTTTTCGTTACCTGGAGAAACGGCTGGGATGGCACCTGTGCGTGACTGCAGTCCGCGAGGAAGGAGAGAGTTGAAATGGAGCTGAAGCGGATTTCATTGGCTGGGTTGGGGAGGCTTGGGTCGCCGATGACGGCCGCGCTTGCCTCGAAGGGCTTCCCCGTCATCGGGCTCGACGCGGATCCCCTGCGCACGGCGGGGCTCAACAAGGGCCTGACTCCGGTTTACGAGCCAGGGCTCCAGAAGCTCGTGAGCGCTCATAAAGAAAAGCTTTCCGGAACCCAGGACTACTCGCACGCGGTTCAAAACTCGGATGCGACCTTCCTCGTTGTGCCGACCCCCAGCGAGCCCGACGGGGGTTTTTCCCTTAAGCACGTGCTTGACGCCGGCGGAAGGATCGGCGACGCACTGCGCAATAAGGAGGGATGGCACCTGGTAATCCTGACCAGCACCGTGATGCCGGGCTCCACCGGGAACGTCCTCAGGCCGTTGCTGGAAGCGCGATCGGGAAAGAAATGCGGCAGGGACTTCGGGTTGTGCTACAACCCTGAGTTCATTGCGCTGGGCAGCGTGATTCGGGACTTTCTTAACCCGGACCTCGTGTTGATCGGGGAGTCTGATCCTGAGGCAGGGCGGGTTCTGGAAGGGCTGTACGCAAAGGTGTGTGACAACAAGCCGTCTGTGGTGAGAATGAGTTTTGTCAACGCGGAGCTCACGAAGCTTTCCATCAACACGTTTGTTACGACGAAGATCACGTTCGCCAACACACTGGCCCGCATCTGTGAAAATCTCCCGGGAGCGGACGTGGACGTGGTCACCTCGGCCCTCGGCCGCGACAGCCGGATTGGGGCGAAATACCTGAAGGGGGCCGTCGGCTACGGGGGCCCGTGTTTTCCGCGAGATAACCTGGCCCTGGCGAAACTGGCTCGCAAGCTGAACACGCCATCCCTGCTGGCAGACGCGACCGATCAGTTCAATCGACAGCAGGTGCGATGGCTCGCGGATCTGATCAAACGCCACCTGCCGCCTCAGGGGGTGGCGGGTATTCTGGGTCTCGCCTATAAACCGGACTCCGACGTGGTCGAAGAATCGCAGGGACTCCTTCTAGCACAGATCCTTGCAGCGGACGGCGTCTCCGTGGCCGCCTACGATCCGATCGCCATGGAGAACGCGCGCGGCGTCCTGGGGAAAGGGGTTCGGCTCGTTTCTTCCGCGGAGGAATGCATCCGGGCGTCGGATGTGGTGGCGGTGGCAACGGCCTGGAAGGAATTCGAAAAGATTCCTCCGGCGGTCTTCGCGCGGGCAGGCGGCACCCGGACGGTGGTGGATTGCTGGCGGCAATTCCCTCAAATGGAAGGTCAAGCAGGAATTCGATATCTGCCGTTGGGAATTGGGCGTTGCTGACCATTTTTGCAATCCCAAAATCCTTCGCCGACCCTCAAAGCGCCCTGATTCAACGCAACGCCATCCAGAGTTGGACCCTCCTTCGGCCCAGGCCCGAAATCTTCCTTTTTGGGGATGAAGCAGGAATTCAGGAAATCTGCCGTCAGTTCAGCCTTCGGCATATCCCCGCGGTTTCCCGCAACGAATACGGGACTCCCCATCTGAACGATGTGGTCGTTCAGGCGGAGCGCTTGGCTACGCACCGGCTGATGTGCTATGTCAATGCCGACATCATTTTCATGAGCGATTTCATAGCGGCAATCCGTCGATTTGAGGAATGGAATCCGGAGTCCCTCGCTGCCGGTTCGCGCTGGAATCTCGACATCCCCTCGGAGTGGAAGTTCGACGAGACCGGCTGGGAAGAAAAGCTGCGGGTGCTGGCCCGGTCGAAAGGAGTGCTTCAGGAGTCGACAACGGACTGTTTTGTCTTTCCGCGAGGTTTCTATCAGGGAATGCCCCCTTTCGCGATTGGGCGCACCGCGTTTGACAACTGGCTCATTTGGAAAGCCCGAAAGAAAGGGTCTCCAGTCGTCAATCTGACCCCGGCCGTTATGGTCATCCATCAGAATCACTGGACGCTGGAGAAGCTCCAGCGCATGTACCATTCTCCGGAGGCGGCAGTGAATCAGCGACTGGCAGGGCCCTGGGCTTCTTCTTTCACTTTGGGGGACGCAAGCCATCGGATGACTCCGGACGGCATTCACTCCATCGGGGCCCAAGCCCTTTGGAATCGGAGCCGGTGCGTGTGGGAGATGATTGAAGCGCAGGCGCGGCGGACCATTCGGAAGAGGTTTCTGTCCTCTTGAAGCCGAAAGGCTGCTCATCAAGAAAATGGCTGTGAAAATTATACAGGTTCCTTTTTGTTTTTATCCGGATCTGTCGGGCGGCACGGAGGTTTATGTCGAGGCGCTGGCCCGGCGGTTAACCGAGCTCCAAATTCAAACCGTGATTGCCGCCCCCGCCGTCTCCGAGAAGAGTTACCTCCACAGAGGTCTTCCGGTAGAGCGATTTTCCGTAGCGGAACCGGCTTCTCTGGAGGAGCTTTACGGAGAGGGGGATCCGGTCGCGGAGGAATCTTTCTCCCGAATTCTAGAGAAGCACAAGCCGGACCTGGTCCATCTGCATGCCTTCACGCGGGCTGTTTCCCTTCGGCTGGTGCGGCAGGTTCGACGCAGAGGGATCCCCGTCGTCTTTACCTATCACACGCCTACAGTCAGTTGTCAGAGAGGGACCCTGATGCGGTGGGGAAAGGAAGTCTGCGACGGGGTTCTTCGTCTGGGCACCTGTACCCGCTGCACGCTGCAGGGTCTTGGAATCCCAAGACCTGCGGCGGACCTGATTGGATCGATTCCGGTTCCGGTCGGGGAAGCGCTCCAGACAGCTGGGTTTTCGGGTGGCGCCTGGACTGCCTTCCGGATGCGTTCGCTGGTGAGCAGGCATCATAAGGTGTTCCGTTCGATGGTTGGGGCAGTGACCCGGATCGTCGCCGTGAGCGAATGGGTGCAGGAGCTTTTGGTCCGTAATGGTGTTGACCCGGAGAAGATCGTTCTGTGCCGGCAAGGGCTCGCCCAGGTTTCCTTGGCGCCGGCACTCCGGCGGCGTTCCGGTTCGCCCATTCGGATTGCCGCTTTCGGAAGAATGGACCCCGCGAAAGGTTTCCATCTTTTAGTGAAGGCCGTGAAGAAGCTTCCCGGGCTTCCCATTGTCTTGGATATTTACGGCATCGAGCAAGGGAAGGCGGGTGTTGGCTATGGGCAGGCGATCCGCCGGGCGGCGAAAGGGGATACCCGCATACGGGTGTGCGAGCCGGTCCCTTCCGCTGAAATCATCCGCTGTCTTCGGGAGTACGATCTCTTGGCGGTTCCCTCCCTGGGGATGGAGACGGGACCCCTGGTGGTTCTGGAGGCCTTCGCGGCCGGAGTTCCTGTGCTCGGTTCCCGATTGGGGGGCATCGCCGAGTTGGTGCGAGACAACGTGAACGGCCTGCTGGTAGAGTCCGGCTCCGTTTCAGAATGGAAAAGGGGTCTGGATAGGATTTGCTCGCAGCCGGCCCTTCTCGAACGCCTTCGTAAAGGAATCACCCCACCTCGAACCATGGACGACGTGACGCAGGAAATGAAGGCTCTTTACCGGCAGGTGGTCGGAGAATAGCATGAGTTCCCAGCGCAGGATACTCTACGTCCAATACACGAACCCGGCGGGCTATCCGCCGTTGGAGCACAGTTCCCGGATTTTGGCTGACTCGGGTTGGGAGGTCCTATTTCTTGGAACGGGTGCTTATGGGACGGATCCTTTGGAATTCCCGCCGCATCCGCGCATTCAGGCGCGCAGGATCCGGTTTTGCGCAGGGGGATGGAAGCAGAAAGTTCACTATGTGCGATACGGTTTGTGGGTCCTTGCCTGGGTGATCCGCTGGCGGCCGCAATGGGTTTACGCCTCCGATCCTTTTTCTTGCCCGATTGTCCTTCTGCTGGCAGCGGGTTTGGGACTGAAAGTCCTCTACCATGAGCATGACCCGCCGGATTCCACGGAAAAACGCAGGTCATGGTTTGTTAAAGGGGTCTCGGCAGCCAGGGGTGCCTTAGCGCGTCGTGCCGCGCTGTGCCTCTTCCCGAACGAGGATCGCTTGAGGCGATTCGTCAAGGAAACGGGACGCACAGGAGAAACGCTCCTGGTTTGGAACTGTCCTTCCAAAGGAGAAGCCGGCCCTCCTCGCGACCCACTGACGAAGGACACCCTGACCCTCTTTTATCACGGGTCCATTGTTCCGTCCCGGCTTCCCCGGGTTTTGTTGGAGGCCCTCCGGTCACTTCCGGCATCGGTGGAACTGCGCGTTGCCGGATATAGTACGGTCGGCCATTCGGATTATGCGAAGCAGTTCCAGCAATGGGCGGGTGAGCTCGGCGTCGCGGACCGGGTCAAGTTCATCGGGGTTGTGCCGATAAGACATGATCTGCTCGAGCAAACCCGCCGGTGCGATGTGGGCGTAGCTCTGATGCCGACGCTCAGCGGAGATTTTGGCGAGCGGACGATGGCGGGCGCCTCGAACAAGCCGTTCGACTACCTGGCTTGCGGACTGGCACTGCTGGTATCGGATCTGCCCGATTGGAAAAAGGCCTATGGAGTGCCTGGCTACGGCTTGTTGTGCGACCCGGCGGACCCCCAGAGCATCGCGGAAGCCATCCGGTGGTTTCTAGAGCGCCCGGATCAAATGCGGGCAATGGGAGAGAAAGGACGCCGACGAATCCTATCGGATTGGAACTACGAAACTCAGTTTAAGGCGGTCCTGCCCTTCCTCGAAGGGGCAAGGTAAGATGGCGCCGTTGATCATCAACGCGGACGATTTCGGAATGGGTCCAGCCGTGAACCGTGGGGTCGTAGAGGCTTTTCAGCGGGGATTTTGCTCAAGCGCCACGCTGATGGCAACCCTGCCGGGCTTCGAGGAGGCATGTGAACTCATCCACCGTGAGAAGTTGGCCAACTGCGTTGGCCTGCACCTGGTCTTGAGGGACGGAGTGCCTTTGACGGAACCCATCCGCCGGCTTCCCCGTTTCTGCGACGCGGAAGGCAGGTTCATCCTTGCCCGGCGGGGGCCCCTGCCAATACTCTATTTCAGCGGACCGGAACGGCATGCGCTGGCCGCGGAGATTCGGGCTCAGATCAACCGCTGCCGAAGAGGAGAGATCCCGTTGACGCACCTCGATTCTCATTATGATCTCCACACGGAATGGGCGGTTGCCGGCGTTGTTCTGCAGGTAGTGCGGGAGGAAAAAATCCCCTATGTCCGGATTGCCCGAAATTTCGGTCCCCACCTGAACGTCGTGAAACGCCTTTACAAGGCTGCTTTGAACCGAAGGTTGGTCCGCGCGGGTGCCGCCCGCACCCGTCTTTTCGGCTCGGTTCGGGATTATCAGACATTGAGACAACCCCCTGAGGCCGCGGATTGGATGGAAATCATGATCCATCCCCGGTTCTGTCCCGACGGAGTCCTGAGGGATGACTCCAACCAGCAACCGCTCGAGGCTTCCGTCCAGTGCATTCAAGGCTATCAGGAAGCGGTCTCCTTCGGAGGACATCGGTGGAGATGAACGGCGGGATCAAGCTGCATCTGGGATGCGGGAGCATAACTCCGGCGGGATGGGTCCACATGGATGTTTCCTGGAACGCTTGGCTGGCGAGGTATCCGGTGTTCCGGAGGTTTCTGGCCGTTTTTGGAACGGTTCCCAGGGAACAGCTCCGAGTCCCGTGGAATTCGAACATCCTCATCCGCGACGTGCGCAGACCGCTGCCGTTCCCGGATCGGTCGGTCCGCGCCGTGTACACCTCTCATATGCTGGATTTCCTCTACTTGTCCGAGGGGAAGCGTTTACTGAAGGAATGCCATCGCGTGTTAAAGCCCCAAGGGATCATCCGCGTGGTGGTGGAGGATCTCTCGGCTGCTGTTCAGGAATACTTAGGGGAACGCACCGCTTTGGATCTTCCAGAAGAGTTGAAGGGGCTCCCACCCATGGACCGTTTGATGATGCGGATTCTGCTTCGTCCGGAGCCGGTCCGCGGGAGCACGCTGTACAGGAGCTATCACAAGCTCAAGGATCTGCATCGCCGGAAATGGGGCTACGACGCGCAGTCGCTAATACACCACCTGCAGGAGGCCGGGTTCACCCATGTGAGCCAGCGGGCCTTCTTGGATAGCCGGATTGATGGGATCGTGGAGATCGAGAAGAAATCCGGGATTTTCGTTGAAGGAATAAAGCCGGGATGACGGGCGGAGGACTGTTGGTTTTCGAGACTCAT
>JAUSCU010000101.1 GCA_030651065.1 Candidatus Omnitrophota bacterium
TGAAAGCTGGGGTCCGCGATCCGCCGGGATTCACACCATCGAGGTGGCGTACCGGCCGGGTGTGCGGGACCCGGTGGAGGACTCCGTTCGGAAGGGGGCGGCGGATCTCGGCATTGAAGGGATCCGGGCGGTCCACACTGCCAAGGAATATGGGATCGATGGAGCACTCAACGCCGAAGCCCTCACTCGGCTCACCGACAAGCTGCTGGTCAACGCCACGATCCAGCAGGTGGTGACGCCCGAAACGCTGGCCAAGCTGTTCGCGCCGCCGGCGCAGGCCTCCCTGGAGATCGAGACGGTCCACCTGCTGCAGGCGGGCGACACGGTGCTTCAGCGGGTGAGTTTAGACCATCAGCTTTCCCTGAACCTGGAGGAGATGCAGGCGGTGCAGGCCTACTTCCGAAAGGAAAACCGGGAGCCGGCGCTGATTGAGCTCGAAACCATCGCGCAGACCTGGTCGGAACACTGTAAGCACAAGACCTTCCGGAGCGCGGTCGTCTATACCGAGGAAATAGGCGGAAAGACAACGAAGAGGACCTTTCAGAACCTGCTCAACGAGACGATCGTCCGGGCCACCGAGGAGCTCCAGAAGCCCTGGTGCGTCTCGGTCTTCGAGGATAACTCCGGCGTCGTGGAGTTCGACGATCAATACCATCTTTGCTTCAAGGTGGAGACGCACAACCACCCCTCGGCTCTGGAGCCCTTCGGCGGCGCTTCGACCGGCATCGGCGGCGTGATCCGGGACATTCTGGGCACCGGCCTCGGCGCCAAGCCGGTCGCCTCCACCGATGTCTTCTGCTTCCCGCCGCCCGATTTCCCTCCGGAGAAGGTTCCGCCCGGCGCCTTGGCGCCCAAGCGGCTGATCAAGGGAGTGGTCGCGGGCGTCAAGGATTACGGCAACAAGATGGGGATCCCCACGGTGAACGGCGCGGTGCTGTTCGACGAGCGTTTCGTGGGCAACCCGCTGGTCTACTGCGGCAGTGTCGGTCTGCTCCCGGTGAACAAGGTGAAGAAGAAGACCCAAGCCGGGATGGCGGTCGTGGTGGCCGGCGGACGGACCGGCCGGGACGGCATCCACGGAGCCACCTTCTCTTCGCTCACGCTCACCACGGAGTCGGAGGTGGTCTCCTCAACGGCGGTGCAGATTGGCGACCCCGTCACGGAGAAAAAGCTGACCGATGCTCTGATGGAGGCGCGCGATCAGGGATTATTCGCCGCGGTGACCGACTGCGGCGCGGGCGGGCTCTCCAGCGCGGTCGGCGAGATGGGGGAAAAGTGCGGCGCCCGCGTGGATTTGGAGAAGGTGCCGCTCAAATATTCGGGGCTGACCCCGGCGGAGATCTGGATCTCGGAATCGCAGGAGCGGATGGTGCTGGCGGTCCCGCCGGAAAAGCTGGCCCCGCTGCTGAAACTGTTCCACTCGCGCGGGGTTGAGGCGGTCTCGATCGGGGAGTTCACTTCCAGCGGCCGGCTGGAGCTGAAGTACCAGGGGACCCGGGTGGGGGAGCTGGCGATGGAGTTCCTGCATGATGGTTTGCCGAAATCTCCCAAAGCGGCCCGCTGGACGGCGCCGGACTCCACGGAACCGAATCTCCCGAAACCGGCCGGTCTCACGCAAACGCTGCTGAAACTTCTGGGCCGCTGGGACACCTGCAGCAAGGAATGGATTATCCGGCAGTACGACCATGAGGTGCAGGGAGGATCGGTGATCAAGCCGGCTGGGGTGGGGCCCAGCGACGCGGCGGTCTTCCGGCCCCGGCTGGATTCAGCCCAAGCGGTGGTGCTGGCGAACGGAATCAACTTCCACACCAGCGACCTGGACCCTTACTGGATGGCCGCCCTCACGGTGGATGAGGTGGTCCGGCAGGTGACGGCCGCCGGCGGCGATCCGGAGAGGTTGGCGATCCTGGACAACTTTTGCTGGGGAGACCCAGCTCGCATTGAAGTGCTTGGGTCTCTGGTGCGCGCGTCGCTGGGTTGTTACGACGCGGCCAAAGCATACGGCACGCCGTTCATCTCCGGGAAGGACAGCCTGAACAACGAGTACCGGCTCGGCGACAAAACGATCCAGATCCCCGGCACGCTGCTGATCTCCGGCATTACGTTGATGGAGGACGCGGCAAAGGCGGTCTCGATGGACGCCAAGAAGGCCGGCAACTTCCTCTATATTGCCGGGCTGACCCGCAAGGAGCTGGGTGGTTCCGCCTACTACGCGCAACTGGGGGTGCAGGGAGGGCAAGCGCCTCACGTGGATTTTCAAAACGGTCCGAAACTGCTGCGGGCGGTCTCGCGGGCGGTCCGGGAAGGGCTGGCCGCCTCGGCGCACGACTGCTCCGAGGGAGGGCTGGGTGTCGCCGCGGCTGAGATGGCCTTCGCCGGGAATTTGGGGCTAACCTTGGATCTGAAATCGGTACCGGGTACCGTTTCGGTACCTGGTACCGGTGTTTTACGGGAGGATTTTATCCTTTTCTCCGAATCGGCGAGCCGCCTCCTGTTGGAAGTATCGCCGGAGAATGCTCCGGTGCTGGAGGCGAAGCTGGCCGGGTTCCCGCTTCAAAAGATCGGAACTTTCGAGGCGGGCGGGGTCTTCCGTGTGCTGGGATTGGACGGCAAGCCGGTCGTGGAGACCACCGTGGAGCAGCTGCGAGAAGCATGGGAGGCACCGTTCAAGGGATGGTAAAGGTTGCCGTTCTCAAAGCCCCCGGCACTAACTGCGATCAGGAGACTTTGCACGCGTTTCGTCTGGCCGGAGCCGAGGCCGACCTGGTCTGGGTGCAGGAGCTGACGGAAAAGACCAAGACGCTCGACCCCTATCAGATCCTGGCGATCCCGGGCGGGTTCAGCTATGGCGACGATCTGGGGGCCGGCAAGCTTTTGGCCTCGGAACTTCAGCACCGGCTGGGAGATCAGCTCCGGAGATTTCTAGAGCGGGAGACCCTGGTGATCGGTATCTGCAATGGGTTCCAGATGCTGGTCAAGGCCGGCATTCTGCCGGGCGGCAAGCCGGCGGCGCCGGAGGCGACTCTTACCTGGAACGACTCGGGTAAATTCGAAGACCGCTGGGTTTATTTAAGCGGCGAGTTCAACGTTTGTATCTGGACGCAGGGAATGGATGAAACGTTCGAGCTGCCGGTGGCGCACGCGGAGGGGAAGTTTCTCCCGAAAGACCCCTCGGTGCTGGAGCAGATGCTTGGCTTTGGCCAGATCGTCTTCCAGTACACCGACGCGCAGGCCCGTCCGGCCGGCTATCCGTGGAATCCGAACGGGTCGGTCCAGGACATTGCCGCCGTCTGCGATCCCACCGGCCGGGTCTTCGGGCTGATGCCGCACCCGGAGCGGCATGTGGCGGCGACCCAGCATCCCCGCTGGACAAGGGAAGGGCGATCCGGGGAAGGGGCGGGGCTTCAGATCTTCCGAAACGGGGTCAACTGGGCGGCGAAAAGATCATGAGCGACGAGATCAAAGAATATTGCGGGCTGTTCGGCATTTACAAACACCCGGATGCCGCGCGGATGGCTTATCTGGGCATGTTCGCGCTGCAGCATCGGGGAGAGGAATCGGCCGGCATCGTCGCTTCCGACGGGCAGGTGATGACCAAGCACATCGGCATGGGCCTTGTGGAAGAGGTCTTCGGCGAGGCGGACTTGAACCGGCTCAAGGGCCACGCGGCGATCGGGCACACCCGCTACTCGACCACCGGCTCAAGCCTGATCAAAAATGCTCAGCCTCTGCAGGTGGAGTATTCCCGCGGGCCCATCGCGATCGCCCACAATGGGAACCTGATCAACGCGCTGCTGCTGCGGGACGAGCTGGAGGCGCGCGGTTCCATCTTCCAGACCACGATCGACTCGGAGGTGATCCTGCACTTGCTGGCCGCCCCGGAGTATGCCCATTTCGAGGAAGCGATCAAGGACTCTCTGAGCAAGCTGCGGGGCGCCTTCTCGCTGGTGATCCTGCGGGAAGATGAGCTGATCGGCGTGCGGGACCCCAACGGGTTCCGGCCCCTCTGCATCGGTACGCTTGGGGAGGCCACGGTCCTCTGCTCTGAGACCTGCGCGCTGGACCTGCTGGGGGCCAAGTTCGTGCGAGAAGTGGAGCCGGGTGAGGTGGTGATCATCAACCGGGACGGCATCCGCAGCTTGAAGCCATTCCCGGCGGTGACGCCCTCCCACTGCATCTTCGAGCACGTCTACTTCGCCCGGCCCGACTCGGTGATCTTCGGGGATTCGGTGCACCAGGTGCGTCAGAGGTTGGGCCGCCGGCTGGCGCGGGAGCATCCGGCCGACGCCGACATGGTGATCCCGGTGCCGGACTCCGGCAACTCGGCCGCGCTCGGGTTCTCGCTGGAGTCCGGCATCCCGTTTGAGTTCGGCTTCATGCGCAACCACTACGTCGGCCGGACCTTCATCCAGCCGAAGCAGCAGACGCGCGACTTCCAGGCCCGCGTGAAATTCAACCCGGTCTCCGCCGCTTTGAAGGGCAAGCGGGTCGTGGTGGTGGACGACTCGATCGTGCGGGGAACCACCTGTAAGACACGCCTCAAAAGCATCCGGGACGCGGGGGCCATCGAGATCCACATGCGGGTCTCCTGCCCGCCGATCATGCACCCCTGCTTCTACGGGATCGATTTCCCAACCAAGAACGAGCTGATCGCCCGCACCCATTCGCTTGAGGATATCCGGAAATTCCTCGAGGTGGATTCGCTCGGCTTCATCTCGATGGAGGGGCTCTTGAGCGCGGTGACCGGCCCCAACACCAACTACTGCACCGCCTGCTATTCCGGGAAATACCCGCTGCCGTTCGGCCCCGAAGCGGACAAGTACATCCTGGAACGAAAATTTTCCGGCGAAGCTCATCCGGTCAAGAAGTGAAACCCGGTTCCGCCACTTATAAGAAAGCGGGGGTGGACGTCGGCGCCGCCGGGCGGTTCATCCACTCGATCGAGCCGCTGGCCCGGTTGACCCGCCGGGCCGGGTTGGTGCGCGGGATCGGCGGGTTCGGCGGGCTCTTTGGGCTCAAAGGGCTTGGGTACAAGGACCCGGTGCTGGTTGCCTCTGCCGACGGGGTCGGCACGAAACTGAAGATCGCGCAGAGGGCCGGCTGGTACACGCCGCTGGGGGTGGACCTGGTGGCGATGAACGTGAACGACATTCTTTGCACGGGAGCCGAGCCCCTTTTCTTCCTGGATTACATCGCTGCCGGACGGCTGGACCCCAAGGTGCTGGTGAACGTGGTGCGCGGCGTGGTGCGGGGCTGCGTGGAATCCCATTGCGTGCTGCTCGGCGGTGAGACGGCGCAAATGGGTCTCCTCTACAAGCCGGGAGATTTCGACCTGGCCGGCTTCGCGGTCGGTATCGTGGAGAAAAAAAGAATAGTCTCCGGCGAGAAGATCAAGCCGGGAGACCGGCTGGTGGGGCTCGCCTCCAACGGGATCCACGCCAACGGCTATTCGCTCGTTCAGAAAGTTCTCTCCGTCTCCGAGCAGAAACGTGACGCGAGAGAGCTTTTAAAGCCCACCCGGATCTACGTCCGGGCGGTGCTGGATCTTCTGCGGCGTAACGCCCCCGTGAAGGGGATTGCCCATATTACCGGCGGCTCTTTCCGGGAGAAGCTGGCCCGGATCCTGCCGGGGGGAACGGCGGCCGTCCTGCGGAAAAAAAGTTGGCCGGTGCCGCCCGTCTTCCGGAAAATTCGGTCGGCAGGGGTCGGTGAGCAGGAGATGTACCGCACCTTCAACATGGGGATCGGGATGGTGCTGGCGGTGCCGGCGGCCTCCGCCGCCCGGGTGCAGGCGCGGCTCAAGCGGGAAGGGATGCCGGCCTGGATCATCGGTGAAATCACGAAAGGCCATCAGGAGGTGGTGATCAAGTGAAGATTTTAGTGATCGGAGCAGGCGGCAGGGAGCATGCCCTCGTCTGGAAACTGTCCCAAAGCCCCTTGGTCAAAAAGATCTTCGCCGCTCCCGGTAACTCCGGGATGGCGCGCCTGGCCGAAGGCCTGCCGATCCCCGCCCACAAGACGGTGGAGCTGGCCGACTTCGCGGATTCCAACGGGATCGACCTGACGGTGGTGGGCCCCGAAGGCCCGCTGGTCCACGGAATCGTGGATTATTTCAAGGAGCGGCGGCTCACCATCTTTGGGCCCACGAAGGGGGCGGCCCGGCTGGAAGGATCGAAGGCTTTCTCCAAACAGCTGATGGAAAAGTGCGGCGTCCCAACCGCACGTTTCGGGATCTTCAGCGACCTCACGGAAGCGCTGGCCCATCTTGAAAAATGCTCCATCCCGGTGGTGGTCAAGGCGGATGGGTTGGCGGCCGGCAAGGGAGCGGTGGTCGCCCATACCCGGGAGGAGGCGATCTACGCCCTCACCTCCATGCTCAAGGACAAAACGTTCGGCGAGGCCGGCAGTAAGGTGGTGATCGAAGAGTATTTGTCCGGCGAAGAGGTCTCGGTGCTGGCGGTTGTGGACGGGAACCACCTTATCCTGCTGGAGCCGTCGCAGGACCACAAGCGGGCGCTCGATGGCGACCAGGGGCCGAACACCGGCGGGATGGGGGCTTACTCGCCCGTTCCGATGGTCACGCCGCAGATGATGGGGCAGATCCGGGGCAAGATCTTTGAGCCGGTGGTGCGGGGAATCGCGGAGCAGGGGTCTCCCTTTCAGGGGATCCTCTATGCCGGCCTCATGCTGACGGCGGACGGCCCGAAAGTTTTGGAATTCAACGTCCGGTTCGGAGACCCGGAGACGCAAGTTCTCCTGCCGCGCTTGAAGAGCGACCTGGCGGAGCTTTTGCTGGCGGCGGCTCAGGGCCGCCTCCAGGAAGTCCGCCCCGTCTGGGACACTCGCGCGGCGGCCTGCGTGGTGCTGGCCTCCCAGGGCTACCCGGGCAAGTACGACATGGGCCGGGAGATCACCGGCTTCAAAGATATTGAGGATCTCCCGGAAACTTTGCTTTTCCACGCCGGCACGAAACGGGAGGGGGAGCGGTGGATTACGGTCGGCGGCCGGGTCTTCAGCGCGGTGGGCCTCGGTGACACGCTGGAAGCGGCTCTTGAGCGAGCCTACGTCGTGGCGGAAAAGATTCAATTCGAGGGGAAACATTTCCGGCGGGACATCGGCGCCCGCGCGCTGAAAGGCGTGAAGAGCACCCGGTGAACGCCGTCACGGGAAGAACGCGCGTTTTGAAGGTGGACCCGGCGAACCCGGACCCGGATCTGATCCGGGAGGCGGCGGTCCTGCTGCGGCGGGGCGGGCTGGTGGCCTTCCCGACGGAGACGGTCTACGGGCTTGGCGCCAACCTGCTGGACCCCCAGGCGGTGCAGGAGCTCTATCAGGTGAAGCAGCGTCCTTTCGAGAAACAGGCGACCCTGCACATCGCCGATTTCAAACAAGTGGAAGCGGAACAGGTGGAGATCACGCCCCTCGCGTGGGATCTGATGCGGCGGTTTTGGCCCGGCCCGATGACGCTGGTGTTGCCCCGGCTGGACGGCTCCACGATCGGGTTCCGGATGCCGGGGCACCCGGTGGCGCTGGCACTCTTGAAAGAGGCGGCCGTCCCGGTGGTGGCTCCCTCGGCGAATCTCACCGGACAGCCGCCGGCGCTGACGGCGGAGCAGGTGCTTAAAGTTTTCGAAAACCAAATTGATGCCGTGCTGGACGGCGGGCCGGCTGTGTCGGGAATCAGCTCAACCGTGGTGGACTTGTCAGCTCAACCTCCCCGGATCTTAAGGGAAGGGGCCTTAGCCGGAGAAATCCGGACTCTGTTGGAGAGGTAAATGTCCCGAAAAAGAAAGATCCTATTCGTTTGCACCGGCAACAGCTGCCGCTCGGTGATGGCCGAGGGGCTGCTGCGCCAACTCATGGAACAGCGGGGCCGCAAGGACGTCCAGGTCATGTCGGCCGGCACTGACACGATGCCCGGCATGGGCCCCACGATGGAGACGATCGAGGCGATGTCACCCGAGGGGGTGGACATCTCCGGCCACCTGAGCCAGCAGCTGACGCCCGATCTGGTCCGCCACGCGGACGCCATTTTTTGCATGGCCGAGCACCACCGGGAGCAGATTCTCGCCAACCTCCCTGAGGTGCAATCCAAAGTTTTCCTACTCAAGTCCTTCGAGAGCGACCTCTCGGGCGACATGGACATCCCCGACCCGATCGGCCAGCCGATGAGCGTCTACCAGCACTGCGCGGCCGTCATCAAAGATGCCGTGAAGCGGGTCGCCGACTGGATCGAACGGTGAAAATTGCCATCGGTTCCGACCACGGCGGGTTCGGGTTGAAGCCGTTGCTGATCCGCCGTCTCAAAGCCTCCCGCCACCGCGTGACGGACCTGGGCACTTTTTCGAACGAACCCTGCGACTATCCCGTCATCGGTGCCGGCGTCGCGGCGGCCGTCTCCAAGGGCCGGGTGAAGATGGGGGTCCTGCTCTGCAAGAGCGGGGGAGGGATGGGGATCGTCGCCAACAAATTTCCCGGCGTCCGGGCGGTCGTCTGCGAGACGCCGGCCGCCGCCCGTCACGCGCGGGAACACAACGACTGCAATGTTTTGGTGCTGGGCGCGGAGGATATGTCCCGCCGGCAGGCGGCGCGGATCCTGGAGGCCTGGCTCACCACACCGTTCGCCGGCGGCCGTCACGCCCGCCGGGTCCGGCAAATCACTCAAATCGAAAGGAAGCTCCATGCTCGATCATCTTAAGAAGACCGATCCCGACATCCATCAATCCATCCTCCGCGAGATCAAGCGGCAGCACGGCCACCTGGAGCTGATCGCCAGCGAGAACTTCACCTCCCTCGCCGTCATGGAGGCGATGGGCACGGTGCTGACCAACAAATACGCCGAGGGGTACCCCGGCGCCCGCTGGTACGGCGGCTGCCAGCACGTCGATGAGGTGGAGTCCCTCGCGATCGAGCGGGCCAAGAGCCTCTTCGGCGCGGAGCACGCCAACGTCCAGCCCCATTCCGGCGCGCAGGCCAACATGGCGGTCTACTTCTCCATGCTGGAGCCCGGCGACACGGTGCTTGCCATGAACCTGGCCCACGGCGGCCACCTGACCCACGGCCACCCGAAGAACTTCTCCGGCCGGCTCTTCAAGATCATCCCCTACGGCGTTGATAAGGAAAAGGAGCGGATCAATTACGACGAGATCCTCTCGCTCGCCAAGGAGCACAAGCCGAAGATGATCCTGGCCGGCTACTCCGCTTACCCGCGGGAGCTGGACTTCAAGAAATTCCGGGAGATCGCCGACGCGGTCGGCGCCTTCCTGATGGTGGACATGGCCCACTTCGCGGGGCTCGTGGCGGCCGGCATCCATCCCTCGCCGGTCCCCTACGCGGAGTTCGTTACCACCACCACCCACAAGACGCTGCGCGGCCCGCGCGGCGGCATGGTCCTCTGCCGTAAGGATTTTGCCAAGAAGCTGGACTCGCAGATCTTCCCGGGGCTGCAGGGCGGCCCCCTCATGCACGTGATCGCCGGCAAGGCGGTGGCGTTGAAGGAAGCGGCCACGCCGGAGTTCAAAACCTACATGCAGCAGGTGGTCAAGAACGCCCGGGCGATGGCGGCCGCGCTCCAGCAGAAGGGCTGGCGGATCGTCTCCGGCGGGACCGACAACCACCTGATGCTCGTGGACTTAGCCTGCAAGAACCTGACGGGGAAGGATGCTTCCGCCGCGCTGGACAAGGCCCGGATCACCGTCAACAAGAACGCGATCCCGTTCGATCCCACCTCGCCAATGGTCTCCGGAGGTATCCGGATCGGCACCCCGGCCGTCACCACGCGCGGCATGAAGGAAGCCGAGATGCAATTGATCGCCGGCTTCATCGACCGGGTGATGAACGCGATGACCGACGCGGCCGTCGCCGAGCAGGTGGGCCGCGACGTTGCCGCCCTCGCCGAGAAGTTCCCTCTTTACCCGGAGTTGCTCAAAGCCCTGTGAAATGTCCCTTTTGCGGCCATGAAGAAGATAAGGTCATTGACTCCCGCGAGGCCACCGACGGCGCGGCGATCCGGCGCCGCCGGGAGTGCCTCAAGTGCAAGCGCCGTTACACCACCTACGAACGCCTCGAAGAAACCCCCCTCCTGGTTGTCAAGCGGGACGGCCGCCGGGAACCGTTCGATCGCAAGAAGATCATCGGCGGCGTCCTGAAAGCCTGCGAGAAGCGCCCCATCCCCCTGGAGCAGATCGAAGCCCTGGTGGGGGCCTTGGAGCGGGAGATCTCGCAGGAGTTCGACAAGGAAGTGCCGGCCATCGAGGTCGGCGAGCGGGTGATGCGCCGCCTGCATGAACTGGATGAGGTGGCCTACGTCCGCTTCGCGAGCGTGTATCGCAGCTTCAAGGATATCAACCAGTTCATGAAGGAATTACGGGAACTGCTCAGCAAGAAACAAGGCTAGAGCTTAGACGAGAAACTCTTTGGAGGGAATGAGATGGCGACAACAATACTGACAACGATGAAGAAGAAGCCGGGGCCGAAGTTCCGGACCCTGGAGCCGTGGCAGGTCCTGGTCTTGGCCGAGGAAAGCGGGAAGAATCCGAAGAAGCTCCGCAAGCGGTAAAGAAGTTCGATTCGGATGGTTTATTGGGTCTATGTTCTGGAGAGCTTGAAGGGCGGCCACCGGTACGTCGGCTCCACGCACGACGTCGATCACCGGCTGGACTTTCACAACTCCGGGCTCTATCCGCTCACCCGGGAGCATCGGCCCTGGAAAGTGATCTTTAAGGAAGAACACCCCACCCGGACTTCCGCCAACCGGAAGGAGACACTCCTGAAAACGGGCCGGGGGAAAGACGCTCTGAAAGCGCTCCTCAAAAAGCAACACTGACCCCGCACGGCTCGGGGTCCTGTCGCGGGTCAGCCCAGCCGCCGGCATCGGGCTTCGGTGGTGCACCCGAACCCACGGTCATCTCCAAGCCAGTTCCCTTTAGTTTCATTTTGTGTTTTACCGGCCCTGCTGACGGCGGCCGGGCGCCCGCCCCGCGCCACCCCTCGCTGCGCGGCCTCCGCTCCCTATATCCTTCCGATACTCTCGGGTCTAAAATGGGTTGAATCCGACACGCCCGGAAATGGTACCTACAGTAGATTGCTTTCGTTGCCGGTAGCGTAATTCGGTACCGGGTTCCGAGGGGACAGATTAAGGAAGGGGCGATCCGCTGAACCTGGCACAGTTAGAAATGGTACCTAAAACTCACGAAAAGCAACCGTAAGAGGTCGTAATGAAATTGTTTTGGCAACGTCTAACAAGATGGGAGCATCGAGGGAAAATCGTCAGAGTGGATCGAATCTTGGGAACTTCCATTTACATTTCTTTCTTTATTTTTCTTTTGTCCTACGCAATTTTTGTGCCTCGCCCTGAATTGCCAGAGTGGAATTCCGGAGATTATATTCCTCCTACCAGTACTGAAATGGCCACTCGACCTGTGGCGGCTATCGAAACATCCGACGGACCCATGGTGGTTTTGAATTCTGAGATGTTCCCCGTACCTTCAAAGTATGCGGAAGGACTCCTTAGTGAAGAGATAAAGATACTAGAGTTTCGGCGCGATCAATTGCTGGAAGAAATCAAGAAAACTCAAACTGAGCTTATTCAACTCCAGCAGGTCAAACTTGATCAGATAGAAACTATCACTCGCGTTCTTGAGCGGAATGCAGCTAGGGAGCGGTTTCTAGCTATCCTGTTTGGATTTTTAACTGGTTTAGTGATCGAGGTTTTGTCTAAAAACAAGCGCATCCATGCTTTTTTTGTGGAATCTACCTAATAAACTTGACTGTTGGCGTGTACCGCTTTCGGGAGGGTGATTCGGTACCGGGTACCAAGGGGACAGGTTAAGGGGGTGCTACGGTGCTTATTGGTGAGTTTCGTACCGTTTCCGGGAGTCCCGGGTCTAGTCCGTCGAACTTGTCGCAGATGGGAGAGTTAAATGAGGTTCGGGTACCATTTCCGGGAGTGCCGGGTTTAATTCGGGGAACCTGGCACAGTTGGAAATGGTGCCGCCAGTATCTTGTCTACAGGAGCAGTGAGGACAATTTTAATCGTTTGGGTTTAGGCATTTAGCATGAGTCTTCTTCAGAAATATATCGTAGAAACCATAATAACGCTGATCCTAGTAGAAGGGACGTCGTCCCTCTGTACGTTTCTGGCAAAGAGATACGAAGGATGGGCATGGTTGCCATTATCCGGAGAACCGCGGACCCAAACCTCAAGTAATGGCAGAGTATTCCCGCTAAAGTACCCCATAAAAGTCTTCGCTGCTTTCCTGTTGGTTTGCATGGTTCACCAGATAAATTCACTTCCAGACCCTCAAGGAATAGGCGATCAATTAAACCTGAACGAAAGAGCGATCCTCGCTTTCACGAGCCAGAAAGTTTTAGATAAGCTTTCCGTAAAAGCCGATACAGCTAAAAAGAGAATTTCGGAATTGGAAGCCATGCCGGTCATGAGAAGAGCGATGCTAGCTGGAGACGCCATTTTCTCTCTTCAAAGGAAAGGGCTCATTAGAGAAGTTGCTATGAGTCCTGAAAGTAACGAATACGAAGTAACTCCTCTTGGGGAAAAAGTAATCACCTATCTCGCCAAGAAGAGACAGATTTAATCCGTAGTGATATGTTTCGGTACTATGTTTCAGTACCGTTTCCGGGAGTGCGAGAATCATTTCGGTACCATTTCCGGGGGTGCCGGGTTTAATCCGCTGAACCTGGCACAGTTGGGAAGGGTACTTGAGGGAGCCTAGCTCATAGGGGGTATCAATGCGCCGGATTAGGGTTCAATGGGAAGGCCCCTTCTCAGTACAGCAGATGTTGGGACTAAACGAAGAAAACGACTATGGTCTATACCAGATTTACGGGCGGCATATTATCTTTGGTCTAGGGGCGTTGTTGTATTTGGGGAGAGCTCGGGATCAGACGTTTGGAGGGCGGTTTCGACAACACCTCAAGGAGTGGCTTTCCCATGAAGAGGCCGTGTCCGTTCGGGTGGGCAGAATCCCTCGCGAGGATTATGCTGATGAGCCTTCCGACTGGTCGGATTGGTCCAAACTGCTTACAGATGCAGAGGCGCTAGAGATCTT
>JAUSCU010000104.1 GCA_030651065.1 Candidatus Omnitrophota bacterium
AAGACCGTCCGGTTCCAGAGGACCCGGCCGTCCCAGGTGACAAAACGGATTCCAGCTACCTGAGCCTCCTCCAACCCCATGTCTTCCGCCAGGATCTCTAGCTTGGTCCATTGGCCCAGTTCCGGCAGCGGCCCGTAGTACCACAGCTCCTGCCCCTCCTCCGGCTTGAAGAGCTCTTCCTCCCCCTCCCAGTAGACGCCGACCTCATCACCGGTCGAAAGTTTGAATTGGAGAGCGATCCCCTTGGGCGGATCGGCCGGGTCCAACCAGACTTCCTGGATGATCATCCCGTTCGCGGCGACCGGGAGCGGCGCGGCCGGGGAATAGCCGTGGGATTGGAGCCCCTTGGCAGAGGGGTGGCTGTGGGGCTCTTCTTCGCTGAACCAGACGGTTTCGGGAGGGGGCACGGGCTCGGTGGGAACCGGTTCGGTTACCGGAACATCGGTACCGGGTACCGTTCCGGTATCCGGTACCGGATGCTCGGGCTCAACGGGCGGCGGTTCCGCCGGAACGGGCTCGGCAATCGGAGCCGGTTCGGGCTTCGTGGGCGGCGGGGGCTCACTTTTCTTGGCCCGCCCGCTGATGAAATTGGTGCTGGGCGAAGCGCCGGTCAGCAGGAAGGCCGAAAGAAGAAAACACAGGTACGTTTTTTTACGCGTTTTGCGTCTCCCGTTTTGAAAACCGCAGCGCGGCCGCGATGATCCCCACACCCACGATCACGACGCCCCAACGCAACTGCGGGGTGGCCTGATGGGCCAAGATGAGCGGCACCGCCAGCATCGCCACCATGTTCATCACCTTGATCATTGGGTTCAAGGCCGGGCCGGCGGTGTCCTTCAAGGGGTCGCCAACCGTGTCGCCGGTCACCGAGGCCTTGTGCGCCTCGGAACCCTTGCCGCCGTTTTGCCCGTCCTCGATGCATTTCTTGGCGTTGTCCCAAGCCCCGCCGGCGTTGGACATGAAGACCGCCAGCAGCTGGCCGGAGAGAATCGACCCGCCCAGGAAGCCGGCCAGCCCCGCCGTGCCGAACGCGTAGCCGACCACGATCGGGGTCACGACGGCCAGCAGAGCCGGGCCGATCAGCTCTTTTTGAGCGGCGGCGGTGCAGATGGAAACCACCCGCGCGTAGTCCGGCGTCTTCGTCCCTGCCCAAATCTCCTTATCCCGAAACTGGGCGCGCACCTCTTGAACGATCAGGCCCGCCGCGCGGCCAACCGCGTGGATGAGAAGGCTGCTGAACAGGAACGGCACGGCGCCTCCGATCAGCAGGCCGATGAAGACAGTCGGCTCCGCCAGCGTCAGCGTGGCCGCCACCTGCTCGTACGACTGCTTGAGGATGGTGCCGACGTCGGTGATGTAGGCATTAAACAGCGAGACCGCCGCCACGACCGCCGAGGCGATCGCGATCCCCTTGGTGATCGCCTTCGTGGTGTTGCCGACCGCGTCCAGGTCAGCCAGCGTCTGGCGGGCCGGCTTATCCAGCTTGGCCATCTCGCCGATGCCGTTGGCGTTGTCGGCCACCGGGCCGAAGACGTCCATCGAGATGTTGTTGCCGGTGAGCGTGAGCATGCCGATGCCGCACATGGCCACGCCGTACGCGACGTACGTGGGGTTTGTGCCGGCGTAGATCAGCACAGAGGCATAGATCGCCACGGCGATCGCCAGGATCGCCCAGACGGTGGACTCGTAGCCGACCGCGATGCCGGTGATGATGGTGGTGGCGTGCCCGGTCGTGGTGGCCTTAACGACCGCCTGCACGGGACCCTTGCGGGTCTCGGTGAAGTGCTCGGTCAGCCGGTTCACCGTAAGGGCCAGGAAGATGCCGACCATCGTGGTCCAGACCGGCCGCATGTCCAGGCCGGCGACATTCAGGCTGATCCAGGCCGGCAACTCGGCGGCTTCGGGAAAGCGCAGGTAGAAGAAGCCTATCGCCGTGAAACCGATGATGGAGACGATCGCCGACAGCATGAAGCCGACGTTGATCGCCTTCATCGCGTCGCGCACCTGGTCGGAGGTGCGGACCGCGTAGGTGCCGATGATCGAGGCCACGACGCCGATCGCCCGGACCAGCAGCGGGAAGATGACCCCCTTGTGGCCGAAGGAGGCGTAGCCGAGGATCATCGCGGCGACGATCGTCACCTCGTACGACTCAAAGATGTCGGCCGCCATGCCGGCGCAGTCGCCGACGTTGTCCCCCACGTTGTCGGCGATCGTCGCCGCGTTGCGGGGATCGTCCTCAGGGATGTCCTTCTCGATCTTGCCGACTAAGTCGGCGCCGACGTCGGCCGCCTTCGTGTAGATGCCGCCGCCCACGCGCATGAAGAGGGCCAGCAGCGTGCCGCCGAACCCGAAGCCGAGCAGAACCTCATAAGCCTTCTCTCCGTAGATCATGAAGATCATCGTGCCGCCGAGCAAGCCCAGCCCGTCGGTCAGCATACCGGTGACCGTGCCGGTGCGGTAGGCGATCTTCAAGGCCTGGCCGAAGCTGGTGCGGGCGGCCGCCGCCACGCGGACGTTCCCCCGCACGGCCAGATTCATGCCGACGAACCCGACCACCGCCGAGAAAATGGCTCCCATCAGGAAGGCGCAGGCTCGGCCCAGGCCGATGTGCTGCTCCCCCGCGGTGAAGTAGAGAGCGCCGGTCAAGAGCAGGATCAGGAAAAGGATCGCCTTAAACTGCTGGATCAGGTAGGCGTTGGCGCCGGACTCGATCGCCTTGGCGATCTCAATCATCTTGTCCGTTCCGCGGCTCTCGCGCAGCACCTGGCCCGCCAGGAAACCGGCGTAGAGCAGGCCCAGGACGGCCACGCCCAACACCGACCAGAGCGCCCCCTTCTCCCACCCGGAGAAGGCGCTGCTCGTCATGAAGGAAAAATACTGGAATGTCTCAGACATAGAACGCTTGCTCCCTCTTTGATCCTACGGATACGATGGAAATCCTGACTCCCAAAAGTTCCTCGAGCCGCTTCAAGTAAAGGCGCGCCGCCGCCGGCAGTTCTTCCAATGATCTGGCCTGGCTGGTGTCGGCCAACCAGCCGGGATGCTCCTCGTAAACCAGCTCCATCTGCGCCCACCGGTCGATGTTGGCCGGCGGCGTTTCGTAAATGGTCTTGCCCAGCTTGTACGCCGTGCAAATTTTCACGCGCGGGCTGTCGTCCAGCACATCCAGCTTGGTCACCGCGATCTCGTTGATGCCGTTCAGGATGACCGAGTGGCGCACCAGCACCGCGTCGAACCAGCCGCAGCGGCGCGGGCGGGACGTCGTGGCTCCGAACTCCTTGCCCTTGGTGCGGATCTGCTCCATGAGGGCCGGCGGGAACTCGGTTGGGAACGGACCCTCGCCGACGCGCGTCGTGTAGGCCTTCACCACGCCGAGCACCTGGTCGATCCTGCTGGGCCCCACGCCGGTCCCCGCGCACGCCCCGCCGGCCGTGGCGCTCGACGAGGTGACGTAAGGGTAGGTGCCGTGGTCGATGTCCAGCCAGGTGCCCTGCGCCCCCTCGAACAGCACCGATTTCCCATCGGAGATCGCCTTGTTCAGGAAGATCGGCCCGTTGATCGCGTGCTTGGCCAGCTGCTGGCCGTATTTTCGGTACTCGTTGTAGATCTCGTCGAACTTAAGAGCCGGCGCCTGGTAGACGCGGGAAAAGAGGATGTTCTTCTCCTCCACGTTGATCGCCAGCTTGCGCCGGAAGACCTCGTCGTCCAGCAGATCCGCCAGCCGGATGCCGACACGGGCCGCCTTGTCGGTGTAGCAGGGGCCGATGCCGCGCCCCGTGGTGCCGATCTTGCCGGGGCCGACCTGGGCTTCCTTCAGCTTGTCGAGCTGCTTGTGGTACGGGAAGATCAGGTGCGCCTGGTCGCTGATGCCGAGGTTCTTCGGGCTCACCTCGATCCCCCGCTTCTG
>JAUSCU010000090.1 GCA_030651065.1 Candidatus Omnitrophota bacterium
CGACGTGAATAAGCTGGAGTACGTGGACATGTTCCAGGCCGGCATCATTGATCCGGCCAAGGTGTCCCGGCTCGCCATTCAGAACGCCGCCTCCATCGCGGGGCTGCTTCTGACCACCGAAGCTCTGGTGACCGACATTCCCGAGAAGGACAAGGCTCCTGCGGGTCCGGGCGGCCACGGCGGCGGCATGGGAGGCATGGATTATTAATGAATCTCAAGCCTCTCGGCGACAAAGTGATCGTGGAGGTGCTGAACGCCAAGGATAAGTCTTCGGGAGGGATCATTCTTCCCGACAACGCCCGGGAGAAGCCGCAAGAGGCGAAAGTCCTCGCGGTCGGATCCGGCAAAGTCCTCGGCAACGGGAAGGTCGTTCCGCCGGAATTGAAGACGGGCGACACGGTCCTGTTCGGCAAGTACTCCGGCAACGAGGTTAAGCTGGACGGGAAGGAATTCCTGATCATCCAGCAGGACGACGTCCTCGCGGTCATAAAATAAACAAAGAGTACCGGGTACTTGTACCCGGTACTCATGTTCTCAATAGGAAGCGCGGGCCTCCGGGGTTGACTCCCCGGAGGTCTTGTGCTAAATACTGAATATGGGTGAGTTCATTGGGCGCGGGCGCAAGGCCCGCCGCTGTTACGGATTCGACGAGATCGCTTTAGTCCCCGGCACCGTCACGCTTAATCCCCACGAAGTGGATCCCTCCTGGCCCCTCGATGGCCGGCGCTACCCCGTTCCGATCCTCGCCAGCGCGATGGACGGCGTGGTGGACGTGGATTTCGCGATCGCTTTCGGGAAGATGGGGGGCCTCGCGGTCCTCAACCTGGAAGGGGTCCAGACCCGCTACGAGAACGCCAAGGAAATCCTCGCCAAGATCGTCAAGTCCCAGCAGGGAGACAAGGCGACGGAGTTCATCCAGAAGGCCTACCGGGAGCCGATCAAGGAAAAGCTGATCGCCAAACGGATCCAGGAGATCAAGAAGGGGAAGGTCCCCTGCGCCGTCTCCGCGATCCCGCAGCGGGCCGAGAAATTCGGCCCCATCGCGCAGGCGGCCGGTGCCGATGTCTTCGTGGTCCAATCCACCATCTCCACGGTCCGGCACATCTCCACCGAGTACAAGTCTCTCGACATCAAGAAATTCTGCAAGTCCATGAAGATCCCGGTGGTCGTGGGCAACTGCGTCACCTACCAGGTGGCGCTGGAGCTGATGGAGTCGGGCGTCTCGGCGATCCTGGTCGGCCTCGGGCCGGGCGCCGCCTGCACCACGCGCGGCGTGCTGGGGATCGGCATCCCGCAGGTGACCGCCACCGTGGATTGCGCGGCGGCGCGGGACTTCTACTTCAAGCAGACCGGCCGCTACGTGGCGGTCATCACCGACGGCGGCATGCGGACCGGCGGCGACGTCTGCAAGGCCTTCGCCTGCGGTGCCGATGCCGTCATGATCGGGTCGCCGTTCGCCCGGGCGATCGAGGCGCCGGGCGGGGGGTACCACTGGGGCATGGCCACGCCGCACGCGAACCTGCCGCGCGGCACCCGGATCCACGTCGGCGTCACCGGCACGCTGGAAGAGATCCTCTTCGGGCCGGCCCGCACCGATGACGGCACGCAGAACCTGATGGGGGCGCTGACCACCGCGATGGGCTCGGTCGGCGCCAGGAACATGAAGGAATTCCAACTCACTGAGATCATCATTGCCCCCTCCATCCAGACCGAAGGAAAGCTTGTCCAGCGCACCCAGCACGTCGGGATGGGGAAGTAATAGCCTCTACGATCTGACGCCGGCCGATCTTCAGGCCTGGCTCACTCTCCATGCCCAGCCCGCTTACCGGGCCAAGCAGATCCTTGAAGCCCTGTACCAAAAGGGCCAGTCCGACCCCTCTTCCTGGACCACCCTCCCTAAATCGATGCGGGATGCTCTGGCCACGGAGTTCCCCACGCCGGGCCTCGAGCTCATCCAGCAGCAGACCTCCGCCGATGGCACCGCCAAATGGCTCTGGAAACTCCCCGATGGCCAGTCGGTCGAGACGGTCATGATCCCGGCTGATGGGCGCCGCACGGTTTGTGTCTCCACTCAGGTTGGCTGCGCCTACAAGTGCGGTTTCTGCGCCAGCGGGATGAAAGGGTTCTTCCGGGACCTGACCGCCGGCGAGATTGTCCAGCAGGTGGCGCATGTGGACCGCCACCTGAAGCCGGACCGGGTCTCCAACATTGTTTTCATGGGGATGGGGGAGCCCCTCTCCAACTACGACAACCTGATCCGGGCCATCCGGGTCATCAACTCGCCCGACGGCCTCAAGATCGGGGCCCGCAAGATCACGATCTCCACGGTCGGCCTGATCCCGAAGATGGAACGGCTGGCCAAGGAGGGGCTGCAGCTGGAGCTGGCGGTTTCCTTGCACGCTCCCAACGACGGGATCCGCGGCAAGCTGATGCCGATCAACAAGAAGTACCCGATGACCCGGCTGCTGGCGGCCTGCCGCGCCTTCGTGAAGGCCACCAAACGGCTGATCACCTTCGAGTACATCCTGATCGACGGTTTGAACGACCAGCCGCAGCATGCCGAGGAGCTGGCCGGACGTCTTAAAAGAATCCTCTGCAAGGTGAACCTGATCCCCTGCCACCCGATCCCCGGCACCCCCTGGGGCCGGCCGCCGGAAGAACGGATGCTGGCCTTCGAGAAGAAGCTGAGAGAGAAGGGGATCGCCTGCACGCTTCGCCAGTCCCGAGGCCTCGACATCGAGGGGGCCTGCGGCCAACTTCGCCTTCACCACGAGGAAGAGCTTTCTTCCTAGCCTGCCTTACCCCCGCTCGGGAAGGGCCGCTCCGGCACCGCTCGGCCGACTCCAGCGTGTCGGCCATCGCTTGCCTCCTCGCTCGCGCTTTCCCGCTCGGGCCGGAACACAAATGGAGAAGGCCGGCCCGGCGGGAACCGTGCAAGCGCGGCTGCGGACATGCCGGAAGCAGCCCTCCCCGCGCGGTGGATTAGCTGCCGGGCCAAGCCCCGCGACGGGTCGGCCGGCAGAGCACGTCGCGAGGCCGGAGCGGGCATGGATCCCGCTTCCTTCGAGGTTTGGTCTAGGCAAGAGGGAGAGCGATGGCCGAGCGCCGAGCGCAGCGATTCCTCGCAGGGGAATCGCAAGCGGTGCGAAGCCGGCTGACCCCGAGCGAGGGCGGCCCGAGTGGACTGTGTAAGAGTGGGGGGGTAAAATAGGCGATGGCTCCGATGGCGAAGAACCCGCAAGAAACCATACTCATCCTTGATTTCGGCTCCCAGTATGCCCAGCTGATCGCCCGCCGCGTCCGCGAACTCAACGTCTTCTCGAAGATCGTCCCCTACACCATCTCGCCGGAGCAGATCGCCCGGGAGAACCCCAAAGGGATCATCCTCTCCGGCGGGCCGGCCTCCGTCTGGGCCAAGGGGGCCCCCAAGCCGGACCGCGCTATCTTCCGTATCGACCGGCCGATGCTGGGCATCTGCTACGGCATGCAGCTGATGGGCCAGATGCTCGGCGGCGGCGTCTCCAAGGCCGCCCACCGGGAGTTCGGCAAGGCCCGCCTGCGGATCACGGAACCGGACTCCCTCTTTAAGGGCCTGTCGGGCCGCTTCACCTGCTGGATGAGCCACGGCGATTACGTCACCAAGCTCCCTCCCGGTTTCAAGAGGATCGCCCGCACCGCCAACACGCCGATCGCGGCGATGGGATCCTCCTCCGCCCGGAAATTCGGCGTCCAGTTCCACCCGGAGGTGATGCACACCAACCGGGGCAAAGAGGTAATCCGCAACTTTCTGTACGGGGTCTGCCGCTGCCGGGGCGACTGGTCGCCGCGGCACTTCATCCGGAACACCATTCGGGAGATCCGGGAAAAGGTCGGGGATTCCGGCGTGGTGCTGGGGCTCTCCGGCGGGGTGGACTCCTCGGTGGCCGCGCTGCTGGTCTACCGGGCCATCGGCAAACGCTTGGTCCCGATCTTCGTGGACACCGGCCTGCTGCGCAAGGGAGAGCGGGAAGAGGTCATCCGGATGTTCAAGGGGCATTTCAAAATGCCGCTGGTGGTGGTGGACGCCGAGACCCGCTTCCTGAAAGCCCTCCGGGGGATCGAGGACCCGGAGGAGAAGCGCCGCCGGATCGGCCGGCTCTTCATCTCCTGCTTCGAGGAGGAGGCGAAGAAACACCGGAAGGCCGGCTTCCTCGGGCAGGGCACCCTCTACCCGGACGTGATCGAGTCGGTCTCCCCGCTGGGAGGGCCCTCCGCCGTCATCAAGACCCACCACAACGTGGGCGGCTTGCCCAAAGGGATGAAGTTCAAACTGATCGAACCGCTTCGATTCCTCTTTAAGGACGAGGTGCGGGAGACCGGCCGGCAACTGGGCCTGCCGGATCACATGCTGGGCCGCCACCCGTTTCCCGGGCCGGGCCTGGGGATCCGGATCCTGGGAGCCGTCACCAAACAGCGGCTGGACCTCCTGCGAGAGGCGGACGCCCGGTTCATCGGGGAGCTGCGCTCCTCCGGATGGTACTCTAAGGTCTGGCAGGCCTTCGCGGTGCTGCTGCCGGTCCGCTCGGTCGGCGTCATGGGGGATGAGCGGACCTACGAGAACGTCGTGGCGCTGCGGGCGGTGACCAGCACCGACGGCATGACCGCCGACTGGGCCCGGCTGCCGCAGGACCTGTTGGAGAGGGCGTCCAACCGGATCGTCAACGAGGTGCGCGGCATCAACCGGGTCGTGTACGACGTCACCTCCAAACCGCCCGGCACCATCGAGTGGGAATGATCTGATGGCCTATTACAGCTTCCTCTTAGCGTCGCTTGCTTGGTACGTGCTGCCGGCCTGGATCGTGCCGCTGGCGGCTTTGGCCGGCAAGAGCGGCGCCTGGTACTTGGCGGATCTCTGGGTGGCCCGTCCCCAGGTGCGCCTTCTGCTGCTGGTCCTGCCGCCGGCGTGGTCCGCTCATTGGCCCGGGGCGGTCAGCGGGCCGCTGGAGGTGGGGCACCGCGTCCTCTTTTCCATTTTTTACGGCGTGCTGGGCTGGATCGGTGTCTGGCTGGTCACCTCCCAGTATCAGGACACGTCGACGCGGGCTTTTTGGCTTGGCATCTACTGGGCCGCCGCTTTCCTTTTCATGCACACGGTAGCGTTTCTGATGACGTTTTTCGGCGCGTTGCCGACGGGTTAACCAAGGGAGGCAAACATGATGATGGGACATGGAATAAGCATTTTGTTGGTTACATCGGCTGTCGGGTACTGGACCCTCACCGCCGCGGGCAAGGAGAAGGGGCGTGTCAAGACGCTGGGGCAGTACCTGGGTTTCTTGATCATCGTGCTGAGCTTGGCCGGGGCGGCTCTGAAGGTTGCCTGCTCGGTCCAGGCTTGCAAGGCGGGCGGCGGGATGTACAGCAAGAACTGCCCATTCACCGGCAAGCCGATGGGCGGCATGGCGGCCTGTCCGGCCGGCCATCCCGGCTGCACCATGAACTGTCCTCCGGCAGAGAAGTCCGCCAAGTAGTTATTCATCGCCCGGCGGTGGGGAACCTCCCCATCGCCGGGCTTTTGTCCCTTCGGAACCCGGTACCCATCAGTGGATCACAAACGCATAGGAGCCATTGACGGCCGAGATAGTAATGTGGCATTATTATAATGAATCATTAGAAGGAGGCTCAAAATGATCGAAGAGTCAGGGGAGGTCAAGCTGACGTCGCAGCACCAGATCACCATCCCTAAACGTGTTTGCGAGAGACTTCACTTGAGGGGGGGCGACCGTCTGGAGATCGCTGTGACTTCAGACCGGAAACTGCTGCTCAAACCCAAGAAGTCGATTGATGCCGATGACGCGGCTTACCGGCTTGGCAAAGAGATCCTCGATGCGGAGCAGCAGATCAAGCGGGGAGAGGTCGTCTCCTGGTCTGAGGTCAAGCGCCGGCATCGCCTATGACCTCTCGTTACACCGTTGTCCTGTCAAAGCTTGCCCAGGAGAAATTCGACCGGTTTTTCCGTACCGACCGGAAGTTAGGCGAGCAGCTTGCCAAGGCCATTGACCGCCTGGCGCAACATCCGGAGTTGGGTAAGTTTCTGAAAGGGGAATGGAAGGGTTACCGGAAGTACCGGTCCGGGAATTACCGGATCATCTACCGCATCGAACGCAGCCGCCTGATTATTTACATCCTGACCATGGACGACCGCAAAGATATTTACCGCTGAATTCAGGGTAACGTGTCCCCGCTGACGCTTTTTGGGTTGTTCGCCGTCACCACCATGCTCGTTTGCTACGCGCTCGAGAAGCGCAGCCCATGGTTTATTCTGGCATTTGCCGGGTCGTGCGCGCTCGGGTCGGTGTACGGGTTCCTTCAGGGTGCTTGGCCATTCGGACTGGTGGAAGCGATCTGGTCCGTCGTCGCGGTCCGTCGCTGGCGCCTCGCAACGAGGTGAGTAACATGTCCCTTCGGAGCTCGGCACCAATCGCGCTCATGGCAGGCATGGCGATTCTTCTATCTTCCGCCATCGGTTTTTGCGACACGCCCAACCTTCAGTCTGAAGAGGGGTTTAACCAATGGTTCTCCTACTATTACTTGAAGCCTGATCCCCAAAGAGTGCCGGAGGCGATTAGGTATTTTGCCGGCTCACTTTCCGAAAAATATCCGAACTCGAGAATGCCCGTCGCCGCCTTCCTCGCGGCGCTCTTCAAGGCTGACGACGCCTTAACCGGGAAAGTATTCAGCGATATTTCTGCGGATGGCTCGGAGAATTCGAAGGTGCTCATGGTGAACGCGTTATGGTTGGCCGACACCGTGAAAAGCAGGGAGCTTTTAGGCAAAGCCAAAACCCAATGGAACACGCCCCTCCTCTCCGGGATCATCGATCGAAAAAACAAGAGCCGTGCCGACAATCTAATGGAGGCCCCCATTCAGAGCCCGCTAATCCTGGATATGCTTTGGGCCACCTTCTTTGCAACGGGAAGCCCGGAGCCCATTGAAAGGATTATCTCCGTGCTGCATTTAATGAAAGAAGGACACGAAATGGAGCTACTCGTCGGAGGGGCTGCTGACTGGTCGTTGGCTTCAAATGCCCAACAGCATCAGAGGGTTTATGAACTATGCAAAGCCAAGCTTGAGAGCAGTGAGGGTGTGACGAAAGAATTATTGCAAGAGATCGTGCAAAATGCCGGAGCCAAGAATTGAACCCGGTACCTATCGAACATGCCTAAAACCCGGCTGGAAGCCTTCAGCGACGGCGTCATCGCTATCATCATCACGATCATGGTGCTGGAGCTCAAAGCCCCGCACAGCGCGGACCCCGCCGCCCTGCGGCCCCTTTTGTCCGCCTTCCTCAGCTACTTGCTGAGCTTTGTCTACATCGCCATTTATTGGAACAACCATCACCACCTGCTCCACGCGGCTAAGCGGATTACCGGCGGCATCATGTGGGCCAACCTGCACCTGCTCTTCTGGCTGTCGCTGGTCCCCTTTGTGACCAGCTGGCTGGACGAGAGCGGCGGGCCGTGGCCGACGGTCCTGTACGGGGCGGTCCTCCTGATGGCCGCCGTCGCCTACTTCATCCTGCAGGGCCGGATCGTCGCCTCGCAGGGCAGGGACTCCAAACTCGCCGTGGCGATCGGCAGGGACTGGAAAGGGAAGCTCTCTCTCGCCTGCTACGCGGCGGCCTGCGGGCTTGCCTTTATCCATCCGCTGATCTCCGATGCCCTGTACGTTTTCGTGGCGGTCCTCTGGCTTGTCCCCGATCGCCGCATCGAGCCCTTGGCCCAGTCGGACGCCTGAACCTGACACCCGAGGGAAAGGCGCCCGATGTATAATCTTAGGTGGTCCTGAACAGAGGCAGAAGGAGATCAGGCGATGCCCAGAAACCGTGAAGAAGTCTTAAAAACCCTCCAAGAGAATCAAGCGGCTATCCGTGGATTCGGTGTCCAGCGGCTGGGTCTTTTTGGCTCGATCGCCCGAGGAGAGGGGAATCCGGGCAGCGATCTGGATTTCCTGGTTGAGTTGAAGCGCAACACCTTTGATGCCTATATGGACCTGAAATTCTTCCTGGAAGGCTTGTTTCACTGCTCGGTTGATCTGGTTCTTTCCGGCTCCGTTAAGCCCGCGCTCCGGGACAGCATCTTAAGAGAAACGGTGTATGTCCCGGGATTATAAGTAGATGAACCCCATCTCCATCCGGCAGATTCGAGTTGTTGCTCGCAAAATTGGCCGCCAGCTTCGGCCGAAAAAGGTGATCCTTTTTGGCTCTTATGCCTACGGCCATCCTAATGCGGACAGCGATGTGGACCTCTTCATCGTCATGCCGAGCCGTCAGCGACCCGCCGAACGAGCAGCTTCAGTCTCCAAACTGCTGCATCCCAGACCCTTTCCGGTCGATATTCTTGTTCGCACGCCTCAGGAGGTCCGGCGACGGCTTGCCCTCGGAGACAGCTTCATCGAAGAGATTGTCACGCGCGGCAAAATCCTGTATGAAGTCTAAACTTGTTCGAGAATGGGTTTTGAAAGCCGAAGAGGACTATTTCACCGTAGAGGTTCTGACCCGCCAACGCAAGAAACGAGTTCATAACAGCGTTTGTTTTCACGCTCAGCAATGCGCCGAGAAGTATTTGAAAGCGCTTCTGGTGTCCCATAAAGTCCCCGTCCGAAAGACCCACGATCTGGGTGATCTGGCGGACACCCTTCAGTCCTACGAACCAACCCTCACGTTAATCGCGGACCTGCTCGATGGTTTGACGCCCTATGCTGCGGAGAACCGCTATCCCGGTGAAGATGCGACAGGCCGCGAAGCCAAAGCAGCTTCGAAAGCGATGAAAGAAATTCGCCGATTCGCCCGGAGCCGCTTGAAACTCTCCGTATAACTCAGAACCAAACAGTTTGAGGTGAGCAATATGTCCCTTCGGAACCCGGCACCAAGCACATAAAGGGAGGTGCCGCTCATCAGCAGGACTCCGACCGATTATGACCGCCGGTACTGGAATAAGTTATGCGTTATATTTCTTGTCTTTGGGTTTGCCGTTCTTGTTCCGGGAGAAATCAAGCGGCTTCTGTTCGTAAAACTATGCGGATGGGCCTTGCTGACACTTGGGCTTTTCTTTGGGGAAAAAGCCCGTGATAACGGGGGCGGGTGGTTTTTAATACCAGCGTTGGCCATTCTGTTGGCGATTTTGCTTAGGTAAAAGTATCTACCGCCGGCCGTGCCACCCTTCGCTCCGGTGAGTCCGGCCGGCCCCCGATAGGCGTACAATAAGAGGAATGAGTAAAACACCGCAGGTTTACATTATTGCCGGCCCGAACGGTTCCGGGAAAAC
>JAUSCU010000095.1 GCA_030651065.1 Candidatus Omnitrophota bacterium
GCGGACAAATTGGACAAAAGATGGTCCCAAAACTGGCCTCTCTGTCGTCACCAGCCTTCAGGATAGGGGAGAAGGGGCAGGGGTGTATAATAGCGCCATGTTTAGAGAGGTTCCCTCGTCCGTGACATGCGAGGGACCCCATATTCATGTTTTGGAAATCTCCCGTTTACTTTACACGGCTCTCTCTTCGATGTGATAAAGCTCGCTAGGCAGAGGAAGATGCATGACTGCAGTTGCCCGGATAGCGATTGAGGAATGTCCGATGCTATTGGCGGACCTGCTCTTGTCCGGCCAGCCGTTGCCAGGAGTGATTGCCGCCGTTCCTACGGCCGACGACCTATCGACCGTTTTCCCACCTGGAGAAACCCGCGTGCCGCGAGGGCTCTGCCAAAAAATTGCCATCGTTGGTGACAACCTTATGCTTGGCTGGACTGGGCCATGTGATATCGTTCACGATGTAATCAGCGGTCTGGTGCGGCAGAGCGCAGCGCAGCCCTTTACGAATGACACGCTCCGACGGTATTTCGATGGGCTCAATCAATCTGTGTGGAAGGAAATTGGCCTAGTGGGGTTCATCCGCGATCCCGACCGACGGATTGCGCAGTTCGGCCGCAGTTACTTGGAGTTGTCCACTGAACTCTTTGGCAGAGTGGGACTACTTGGATCGGGACATGGCGACTTCGAGAAGTTCTTCCGTCATGCACAGCAGCTACCCAAAGCGGACAACATTGTCATGAATGCCCTGCAGCGCTCCATCTCGTTCGGGTTGCACATGAGCGGTTCACTCCTGCGGTTTGAGCTGGCAACGCCTGCGAGTCTGAAGAAGTTCTACGGTGGTGGCTACGAGATTGCCGTGTCGGAGAGTGGAAAGTTCAAAAAGCTAGACGATGTCACTTACGCGTTTTGGTGGATCAAAGCCGTCGGGCCGAAACTACGTGGAAACCTCCTGCCGTCGAAGGTGTTCAGGTATTCGTATAAGGACGATCTACTCATCATCCGGTCGGTCGCATTCGATGGCAGTGCTCCTCGAGCAGCTGCCCGTGAGCAGCTCTTTCGAGTGCCGCCGGTGTACCGCGATTTGCGTCCGGACGAGGAAACTGGCACAGCGTTGCCGCCCCTTAATTCGCGATGGTTGTGCAACTATTTCCTCGTCCATTTTGCAGACGGCCGTGTTGCCATCTTCACAAAAGTGTTTCACCAGCCGCAGGAGAAGCAGTGGGTTCGGTTTGAAGATGTTCCCGGAGGAGTGACAGTGGCTGTTTCGCAAAAGTTCCTCGAAGAGATAAGCCGGGAAGTTCTCCACGAGTCAGGGGTTTTGGACAAGAAGGTGGTCCATTAGAGAGGCTTCCTCGTCCGCGACATGACAGGGACCCCTTATTTCTGTTTAGAACCCCCCGGCCGGAAGCTCCGATCCCCCAGCTATTAAAATGGTATACTTGGTTTTCATGAGGCACCGTTGAGTCCAACTATCTTTCGTTACAAGGACTACAGGTTCTTTTTCTTCTCCTTGGAGGAAACTCGCAAGCATGTGCATGTGAGCTCTCCGGAAGGGGAAGCAAAGTTTTGGCTTGAGCCGATCGTGGCGTTAGCAGAAAAGTCGAGTCTGAGCCCCAAGCAACTTAAAGAGCTTCAGAAAATAGTGGAAAGGAGGAGAGATGAAATTAGCAGAGCGTGGAACAAGCACTTCAAGAGTTGAGATCTCGAACATCTCTTCTCAGGGGATCTGGATCTATGTGAGGGGAAAAGAGCATTTCCTTTCTTATAAGGATTTCCCTTGGTTTAAAGATGCGCGCCTTTCTGAGATACAAGAAGTGCGGTTGATTAACGACTCCTTTCTTCGCTGGGAATGCCTTGACGTCGATTTGGCTCTCGATTCAATAGAGAATCCGGGTCGGTATCCCCTCAAATATAAATAGCCAATAGCTCTCTGCCGATGAGAGCAGAGAGGTTTCCTTAGCTGCGACCTCTCAAGGACCCTATTTTCTTGCATGAAAAACTTTCGCCACGATTCCCATAGACCTTCTCGCCCATCTCCGCGATCGCAGCATCCCGGTCCGGCGGATGATGCCGAGCACCGTTTCTTGAGCGCGACGGCGGTGGATCCAGCACCCCGCATCCGGCTGGAAGATGGCAGCCAGGAGCTCACCATGCGGGCGATGGATCTACTCTGTCCGATCGGCATGGGGCAGCGCGGGTTGATTGTGGCTCCGCCGGGGAGCGGCAAGACGACCTTCCTCAAACACATCTGCCAGGCGGTGGCCAAGAGTCAGCCGAAGATGAAGGTCTACGCCCTTTTGGTCGATGAGCGACCGGAAGAGGTGACCGACTTCAAGCGCAGCGTTCCCGCTGAGGTGCATGCCTCGTCGTCCGATGAAACCTATGAGCACCACATCCAAGTTGCGAACCAGCTGATGCGGCAGGCGGTGCGCGAGGCCGGGGCAGGCGAGCAGGTGCTGGTGGTGATCGATTCGCTCACGCGTCTGGCCCGGGTGCACAATGCCCAGCAGCCATCGAGCGGCCGGACGCTCTCCGGCGGGATGGATGCGCGGTCGCTTGAGGTGCCGCGGCGCATTTTCGGCATGGCCCGGAAAATCGAAACCGGCGGGTCGCTGGCGATCTTGGGCACCCTCCTGGTTGATACGGGCAGCCGGATGGACCAAGTCATCTTTGAGGAGTTCAAAGGCACCGGCAACATGGAAATCGTGCTCGCCCGCGAGATTTCCAATCAGCGGATCTTTCCCGCCATCGACGTCCACAAAAGCGCCACCCGAAAAGAAGAGCTGCTCCTTGATCCGGGCGAGCTGGAGCCGGTCAGGCGAATCCGCCGGATGCTGGCAGCCTTAGGCCCGGTGGAGGCGGCGAAGGAACTCATTAAACGCCTTCAGCAATACCCCACCAACAAGGCATTACTGCAAGCGCAGTAGCCAACTTAGAAAGGCCAACAGCCCCGGTTCGATCCCTGAACCGGGGCTTTCTTTCTTCCTTTTATGACCTGGCTCATAGTGCCCCAGGGGCATTTGCACGTATCCTAGCTGCAGAAGGGGAGGGAAGGGCCGATGACGTTTACTCTGGCGGAAGTCCTGCTGTTCATCATCGCGGGGATGCTGACGGTGGTGGCTGGCCTGCTGGTCTGGATGGTCGTGCGGGTCTCCGAGGTGTCCGGTGAGATCGAAAAGGGATTGGTTGATCTGCGCAGGACCGTCGGCCGAATCGACGGAATTTCCGAGAGTTGCGAAATAGGGGTTGCTTTGGCTCGCCAGGTTCTGGCGCCGTCATTGACGCGGTTTGGCGCGCTTTTTAGCGGAGTGAAAAGGGGCTTGGGGGTGTTGCTCAGGGGTGAGGAGGGATGAAAATGACCAGGACACAGGATGCGGCGGTGGCCTTCGCGTTTGGCGCGCTGGCCGGTGGCGTGGCGGCGCTGCTATTGGCACCGGAAAAAGGGGAGGTGACCCGCAAGCGGTTGAAGGAGGGCGCCAAGGGACTGATCGAGCATGGGGAAACGTTCGCGTGCGAGGTCCGGGGCGCCGCGGAGGGAGCCCTCAAGACGGCTACGGGTACGGTGCGCAGGCAGGCGGAAGCGGTCCGGGGTGCGGTGGCGGAGGGTGCCAAGGTCTATCGTGAGGAGCTTGACCGAGCCCACGCCTAGTCGCGCGCGGTTCAAAGCCCCGATTCAGACGATGAATCGGGGCTTTTTTTTCTACAAATCGGTCACTGCCGGAGGATTTTCCTTATAGAAGATGTAGGGATTGCCCTGATTGTGCGATGACGGTCTCGGGTCCATGATGCTACTGGAAGAAATAACCAGCACAAATAGAAAAGGGGAATTCAATGTCCACTGAAACCTTGTTGCTATTGATAGCGATCTTTTTAGTCGTTGCAGCTTTGCCCGCCTGGCCGCA
>JAUSCU010000108.1 GCA_030651065.1 Candidatus Omnitrophota bacterium
GGCGGAGTGCTCGATCCCCTGGTCCACCGGCAGGATGGAGAGATACCCGGAGTCGGCCAGCCGTCCGTGGCCGAAGAGCGTCTCCAGGTTCTTTAGGACCGGCCGGGGCCGGTCGCTGGGCGAGAAGATCCGGTCCACGAAATCGGGGCCGGGCAGGTGGAGCCTCTCCTTGGGGAACTTGGGGGCCGAAAAACTCAGCAGCCCCTCGCTGTCCCCTCCCAACTGCTCCACGATGCGGTCCATAGACTTCCCGCCGGATTTGGTTATGACGGCCACTTCACTAATCCTCCTTCGATCAATACGAAACGGGCGCTTCCGGCTCCTCAACGATTTGACCCCGGGTGGAGGCCGCGATGGTCATCAGCTCATCCAGCTCCTTTTGGGGCACGTTGAAAGAAACCAGTGAAGCCTGCAGGTCGCCCGCGATCGCGTTGAACTCAGCGTCGCTGATCTTCATGCCGCTGTGCACGGCAGCCATGTCCCGGCCTTCGTAGATTTGCGGGCCGCCGGTGACGGAGCAGAGGAACTGCGTCAGGTGCTTCTTCAACGTGGCGACGTTCTCAGGAGAGGCTTCCCACTCCTTGCCGGTCCCCTGGCGGGTGAAATTGACCGCCGGGTCGGAAGCGGCGCGTCCGACAAAATCATCCACAACGGCCGTGATGGCGGCCTCGCCGCCGAGCCGCTCGTACAGGGACGTGGTTTCAGGCATCATTGCATCTTCCGCGTGAACCGGAACGGAAAAGAGGGATGCCAGGACAAACGCCAAAACGAACGATCCGATTTTCATGTGAGCAGACTCCTCCTTAGGTGAGGTTTCACTATATACTGAGTTGCTATGGAGCGCAAGATCAAGCAAAGCCTCAGCATCTCCTGGAAGGAGGGGATCCCGGCCTCGATGATGCTGGGGGTGCTGGACTACTACCTGGTGCCCTACGGTCTGTTCCTGGGGGCGACGAACCGGGTGGTGGCGCTCCTATCGGCGCTGCCGCACCTGGCCGCTTCGGTGGCCCAGTTCTGGGCGATGGCGGCGGTCCGCCGGGCTGGGAGCCGGCTGAGGGTGGTCGTGGTCACGGCGGCGGCGCAGGCCGCGGTGCTACTGCCGATGGCGGCGCTCGCGTTGGCCGATTTCCGCGGCCGGCTGGCGGCGCTGGTGGCGCTGGCGGTGGCGTTTAGGGTGCTCAACAATCTGTGCGGCACCGCCTGGAGCAGTCTGGTGAGTGAGTACCTGCCGGCTCAGCGGCGCGGCGGCTATTTCGGCTGGCGGGCCCGTATCGCGGGGCTGGCGGCGTTGGCTGGAACGATGATGGGCGGTCTGCTGTTGGCCGGCATGAAGCCGGTGTCGCTGGCTGCGGGTTTTTTCATCCTTTTCGCGGCGGCCGCGCTGCTGCGGTTTCTCTCAGCCGGGATGCTCTCCCGCATGGCGGAGCTGCCGCTGACCTCTTCGCCGGGATCGGATTTCACGTTCCTCATGTTCCTGCGCCGGTTCCGGGAGAGCAACTTCGTGAAGTTCGTGCTGTTCGTTGCCAGCACGCTGTTCACCACTCACTTAGCAGCCCCCTACTTCAGCGTCTACATGCTGAGGGACCTGGGGCTGGGTTATTTCCTCTATATGGTGATCCACTTGGCGGCGGCGGTGGGCAGCCTGGCCGCCTTCCCGATCTGGGGCCGAAACGCCGACGTGGTCGGCAACGCCCGGATCCTCAAGACCACCGGATGGCTGATCCCGGTGATCCCGCTGCTCTGGCTGATTTCCCGGGACCCGGCCTACCTGATGCTGGTGGAGTTTTTTGCCGGGTTCGTCTGGGGCGGGTTCAACCTGTGCGCGGCGAACTTCATCTACGACGCGGTGACGCCGGAGAAGCGGGTCCGCTGCCTCGGTTACTTCAACCTGATCAGCGGGGTGGCGATCTTCGCCGGCGCCCTCATCGGCGGGTTCCTGGCGGACCGGCTGCCGCCGCTGTTGGGCCTGCCGCTCATGTCGCTGTTCCTGCTTTCAGGCCTGCTGCGGTTCACCGCGATGCTTTGGCCCTGGGGGCGGTTCAAGGAGGTGCGGGAGTCCGCCCGGAAAGTCTCCAGCCGCCAGCTCTTCTTCAGCGTGGTGGGGATCCGCCCGTTGGCGGGAGAAGCGCTGGAATGAAGAAACTTCTGATTGGAATTATCGCGGCATTGGCGCTGCTGTTCCTCGCCAAGGGGGTGATCGCCCGGCTGGCTGTCTCGGCCGGCGTTAAGGCGGTGACCGGATTGAGGCTGGAGATCCGTAGCCTGCAGGTGGGAGTTTTTCGAAGCCGGGTGCACGCGCGGGAGATTAAGCTCCACAACCCTCGCGGATTCCCGGACCCCCTTATGGCCGATCTGCCGGAACTGTATGTGGATTATGACCTGCCGGCCTTCTTCACCGGCCGGACGCATCTGCGGGAATTGCGGGTAGAGCTGGCAGAGTTCAACGTGGTGAAAGATCGCCAGGGACGGCTCAACCTGGATTCGCTGACCGCGGTGAAAAAAGCGAAAGAGGAAAAGGGCAAGGAGAAGAAACCGGTCCGGCCCGGCTCGTTCCAGATCGACCAGCTGGATTTGAAGGTGAGGAAAGTGGTTTACAAGGATTACTCGGGCGGCGGTGAGCCGTCGGTGCGGGAATTCAACGTCAACCTGCATGAACGCCACGCGAACGTCAACGACCCAACCGCGCTGGGAGCCCTGATCGTCAGCCGGGCGTTGCTGAACACGGCCATCGCGAAGCTGGCCCACTTCGATCTGGGTGCTCTGGACAACTACGCGAAGGACGTTGTAGGGAAAGCGGTGGACACCGCCGGCGACGTGGTCGAGAAGGCCAGCGACACGCTGAAGAACCTGCTAAAATGAGAGCCTATGTCTAAGCGTTATCGCATCGTCAAAGACAGCATGGGGGAAGTCCGCGTTCCCGCGGATGCTTTGTACGGCGCGCAGACCCAGCGGGCGGTGGAGAACTTCCAGGTCAGCGGCCACCGGTTTCCCCGGAGTTTCATCCACGTGCTGGGCCACATCAAAGCCGCCGCCGCCAATGCCAACCGGCGTTTGAAACTTCTGGACCCCCGCGTGGCCGCCGCGATCCATGACGCCGCGATCGCCGTGGGCCACGGCAAGCACGACGACCAATTCCCCCTCGACATCTTCCAGACCGGCTCCGGCACCAGCACCAACATGAACGCCAATGAGGTGATCGCCACGCTGGCCACCCGGAAGCTCGGCGGCCGCAAGGTGCATCCCAACGATCACGTCAACATGAGCCAGTCCAGCAACGATGTGATCCCGGCGGCGATCCACGTGGCCGCGGCCCTCGAGGTTTCCCGCGAGCTGATCCCGGCGCTCAAGTACCTGGCGGCGGCGATCCGGCGCAAGGCCCACAAGCTGGACAAGGTGGTGGTGACCGGGCGGACCCACTTGATGGACGCGATGCCTCTGCGCTTGAGCCAGGAGATGGGCGGCTGGGCGATGCAGATCGAGAAGGGAATCGAGCGGGTCGAGGGCACTCTGCCGAGGTTGGCGGAGGTGGCGCTGGGCGGCACCGCCGTCGGCACCGGCATCAATGCCCATCCGCGGTTCGGCCGCGTGGCGGCGCAGGAACTGGCCAAGAGAACCAAGTTTCCCTTCAGACCGGCGCGCGACTACTTCGAGGCGCTCTCTTCTCAAGACACCGCCGTCGAGCTGTCGGGCCAGCTGGCCGTCATCGCGGCCAGCTGCCTCAAAATCACCAGCGACCTGCGCTGGATGAACAGCGGACCGTACGCCGGACTCGGCGAAATCCGCCTGCCGGCCCTCCAGCCAGGCAGCAGCATCATGCCGGGCAAGGTGAACCCGGTGATCCCGGAGTCCATGGCGATGGTCTGCGTGCACGTAATCGGCAACGACACGGCGATCAAAGTCTCCGGGGGCCAAGGTAACTTCCAGCTCAACGTGATGCTGCCGGTGATCGCCTACAACCTTCTGCAGAGCATCGAACTGCTGGCCAAGGCCAGCCGCTTGCTGGCCGACAAAGCGATCGCCGGCTTCACCGTGAACACCGCCCGCATCAACGAGGCGATGGGGAAGAACCCGATCCTGGTGACGGCCTTGAACCCGGTGGTCGGCTACGAGATGGGGGCCAAGATCGCCAAGAAAGCCTACGCGGAAGGCCGCCCGCTGATCGACGTGGCGGTCGAGTTGACAGGCCTCTCCCGCGCCAAGCTGCAGAAAGCCCTCAATCCCGCCAAGCTGACCCGCGGCGGCGTTCAGAAGTAACCGGGGCTGTGTTAGAATAATCCCCTCGCAGCGAAGCAGCGTTCGTTTCCGTTCACCATAAACCTAGACAAGGATTCATCCAAAGATGGCCATTCGAACAACTGTTGTCGGATCTTTCCCCAAAGTCACTGAAACCGGGTCGGACAACCTCCCCGGGACCATTGATAAATGGCAGAAACAGGCGGTCAACGACGCCGGCCTCCAGCAGGAGATTGAAAAAGTAATTCGCCGCATCCTCAAAGAGCAGGAAGAGGCCGGCCTGGACCTGGTGACCGACGGGCAGGTCCGCTGGGAGGATCTGCCGCACCTGATCGCCCGGAGCTCGACGGGGATCCAGCGCGGCGCCTTGCGCCGCTTCTTCGACAACAACGTCTATTACCGCCGGTTGGAGATGGCCGGGGGCGTTTCCTGGCAGAAGAGCGCCGCCGCCGACGAGGTTCGATTCGCTTCCGCGGCGACGAAGAAGCCGGTGAAGGCGGCCCTTCCGGGCCCGCTGCTGCTGGCTTACGCCACTGAATTGAAGCCAGGCCAGACGGTCGAGAGCCTGATCCCGCTTTACGCGGACCTGCTCCGGCAGGAGGTGCAGGCGCTCGAGAAGGCCGGCGTTAAGGAGATCCAGATCGATGAGCCGAACTTGTCGGCCTCGGAACCGCTGACGGCCAAGACGGTGGAAGCGATCAACAAGATCTTCGACGGCGTCAAAGCGCGCCGCTGGGTGGCGGTCTATTTCCAGGATGTGTCGGCGGTTCTGCCGGCGCTGGCCAAGCTGCAGGTGGAGGTGCTCGGGCTGGACCTGGTCTCCGCCCGGGAGAAAAATCCCAACCTGCTTTCGAAGGTGGCCGATTTCTTAAAGAGCGGCGCTTGGAAGGGTGAGGTGGCGCTGGGCCTGGTGGATGCCCGCAACACCAAGCTGGAGGATGTCGTCCGGCTCAAGCAAGAGATCGCCCAGTTCACCGAGGCGGTTTCCGCGGACAAGCTCTGGCTTTCCCCCAACTGCGGACTTGAATTCCTTCCGCACGAGGCGGCTGTGAAGAAGATTAAGCTGCTGCGGGAGGCGGCCGCCGGAGCGTAAGTGGCCGATTTCCAGAAAGTCGCCCGCCGGGACGAGATCCCGGAAGGCCAGGGGAAGGTGGTTGAGATCGCCGGCCGGACGATCGCGGTGTTCCAATCGGGCGGAAAGTTCTATGCCACCGACAACACCTGCCTGCACCGGGGCGGCCCGCTCGGCGAGGGGCACGTGAAAGAGAACGTGGTCAGCTGCCCCTGGCACATGTGGGGCTTCGACGTGACCACCGGACTCTGCACGGTCAACGAGGAGTTCAAGCTGGAGACGTTCCCGGTGAAGGTGGAAGGGGAGGAGATCCTGGTTGGAATCTAAACCCGAGCGGCTGCGAAACCTGCTGCGGGAGATGGGTTCGGCCCTTGTCACTTTTTCCGGCGGCGTGGATTCGGTCTTCTTGGCTAAGGCGGCCGTGGACGTGCTGGGAGACCGGGCAGCGGCCCTGACGGCGGTTTCGGCCAGTCTGCCCGCAGCCGAACTGGAGCAGGCGAAAGAGCTGGCCCGGCAGATCGGCATCCGGCACCTGGTCATCGAATCGAAAGAGCTGGACGATCCGCGCTACGCCGCCAACCCGGTCAACCGCTGTTATTTCTGCAAGTCGGAGTTGTTCGCGCTGGCCGCGCGGGTGGCCAAGGAGCAGGGGTTCCAGGCTGTTCTGGACGGTATGCAGGCGGACGATTTGAAGCAGGACCGCCCGGGCCGGCAGGCGGCGAAAGAGTGGGGCATCCGCTCCCCCCTTGCGGAGGCCGGCTACACTAAAGAAGAGATTCGGGAAGAAAGCCGGACCCTGGGGTTGCCTACCTGGGACAAGCCGGAGATGGCCTGTCTGGCGTCAAGGCTTCCGACGGGAACTGCCGTGACCATCGGGCGGTTGGGGCGGGTCGAGCGATGCGAGGCAGCCTTAAAAGGACTTGGGTTTTCCCAATTGAGGGCGCGGCACCAGGCGGATGAGACGGTTCGGATCGAGCTGGAACCGGAGGCAATTGTTCGTCTGACCGATCCCCTTCTGCAAGAACAGGTTACAGCTGTTTGCCGGGAAGCTGGTTTTGAGCGGGTTCTGGTGGACTTGGCGGGGTATCGCCGATGATCCGGTTGGGCGCCCATATGTCGATTGCCGGCGGGTATGAGAAATCAGTTGAGCGCGGCTTGAGCGTCGGCTGCGAAACGATCCAGATCTTTTCAAAATCGAACAACCAGTGGGATGCCCCGCCGATCACGGAAGAACAGGCGGAGCGGTTCAAGCAGGCGGTGGCTCAGAGCGGCGTCGGGCCGATTTTCGCGCACACCGCCTACCTGATCAACGTGGGGTCGCCGGAGAAGGCGGTCTGGACCCGTTCCCGCTCGGCTCTAAAGACCGAGGTGGAACGGGCGACGGCCTTGGGGTTGCCCTTCATCGTGCATCACCCCGGCTCCCACAAGGAGACCGGAGAGGCCGAAGGGATTAAGCGGATCGCCGAGGCGGCGCGCTGGGTGATTGACCAGACCCCAAAATCGAAGGTGAAGATACTTTTCGAGATTGCCGCGGGGCAGGGGGCCTGCATCGGACACCGGTTCGAGCATCTGGCGGAGATCCTGGAGAAGACCGGGCGTCCGGAACGGACCGGCATTTGCCTGGACACCTGCCACCTGTTCGCGGCCGGCTACGACATCCGGACCGAGGCGGCTTACAAGAAGACGATGGCGGAGTTGGACCGGATCGTCGGCATCAAGAGGATCCAGGCGGTCCATTTGAACGACTCAAAGAAAGAGCTTGGCTGCCGGGTGGACCGGCACGAGCACATCGGACAGGGGCAGATCGGGCTGGAGGCGTTCCGCTGCCTGCTCAACGACAAGCGTTTTGCGAACGTGCCGATGGTGCTCGAGACGCCGAAAGATGAGGAGTGCACTGAGGACAAGATGAACTTGAAAGTGCTGCGAGGGCTGCTCAATTGAACAAAAAAGCGGTGGTCATGGTCTCCGGCGGGTTGGATTCCACGCTGGCGGCCAAGATCATGCTCGACCAGGGGGTGGATCTGACGGGGATCTATCTCTCAGCGCCGTGGGGCTGCTGCGACAAGACGGTGGCGATGAAGGCGGCCCATACGCTGGGGATCCCGTTCCTGGTGATCAAGATGACCGACGAGTACATCGGGGTGATCCGAAATCCGAAGTACGGCTACGGCTCCAGCATGAACCCTTGCATTGATTGCCGGATCTACATGTTCGAGAAGGTGAAGGAGGTGATGGCCCGCATCGGTGCTTCTTTCCTGGTGACCGGCGAGGTGCTGGGCCAGCGGCCGATGTCCCAGATGAAGAACTCGATGGCCCTCATCGAGGAGCGGGCGGGTCTTAAGGGCTTGGTGGTGCGGCCTCTGTCGGCCAAAGCGATGGAGCCGTCCCTGCCGGAGCAGGCGGGCGTCGTGGACCGCGAGAAGCTCTACGGTATCACCGGCCGCTCCCGCAAAGAGCAAATGGCGCTGGCAATACAGTTTGGGCTCCTGGATTACCCGAATCCGGCCGGCGGATGCCTGCTGACCGACCAGGAGTTCGGCATCCGGGTGAAGGACCTGTTTAATCACCAGGACAAGATTGACCTGGAGGACATGGAGCTGCTTCGGTTCGGCCGCCATTTCCGGGCGAGTCCCTCGACCAAGCTGATTGTGGGCAGGAACGAGCAGGAGAACGCCACTCTGGCGGAGTACCTGGCCCCGGGCCGGCTGCTATTCCAGCCGGACCAGTTCGCGGCACCGTCGGTGCTGCTGCTGGGTCCGCCGGATGATGACATGAACGGCTTGGCGCTCAAGATGATCTCCCGTTACACGAAGCCGGAGAAGCGCCCGGCGGAGGCCAAGGTGTTGGTGAAGATAGGAGTTCCGCGCGGGAATGCCCCGCTCCAAGGGGAGACGGTCACGCTGAACGAGTCCATTGCCCAAGAGGAGCTGGATAAGATGAGAATCGGACTATGAGCGGCCAACCCCTTCAGGCCGAAAAGGGTCTGACCCCTCCGGCGATCCCGGAAAACCCGACCTTTGTGGATTTCCCCTGTTTTTCGGTGGACCCCGCTTTCCGCCGGCTGCCGGCCGCGGAGCAAAAGGAAGGGATCCGCGGGTTTGTCGAGACGCTGGCCCAGTCCCGCAAGGATCTGCAGGTGCGGTCCTACCTCGGCATCGGCCTGCGGCATGACACCGATTTCTTCTTCTGGGCGATCGCCAAGGATTTGGCCCCGTTCCAAGACTTCGCAGCGGACCTGATGCGAACTAGGTTGGGGCATTACCTGAAGTCCAGCTACAATTTTCTCGCGATGACCCGGCCGTCGCAGTACAACCCGGGCCACCTCCCCGCCTTCGAGGCCGGTGAGGCGCCCAGGAAGTACCTGTTTCTTTATCCGTTCGTCAAGTCGCGGGAGTGGTACCTGCTGCCGTTCGAGGAGCGGCGCAGGATGATGCGGGGCCACATGTCCACCGGGGAGCTTTACCCGATGGTTCGGCTCAACACGACCTATTCGTTTGGCCTGGGCGACCAGGACTTCGTGCTGGCGTTCGAGACCGATCAGCCGGCCGCTTTTGAGGATTTGGTGCAGCGCCTCCGGGAGTCGGAGGCCAGCCGATACACGGTACGGGACACGCCTTTCATCCTCGGCCAGCGATGCGCCGACGGGGAGGCCTTAATCAAAGGATTGGGACTATAAATGTTAGAGACGACAACCGTAGGTAGCTTTCCAAAATCGGAGGAGTTGAAATCGGCCAGGGCCAAGGCGCGGCGGGGGCAGATCTCCGCGGCCGAGCTGTTGAAGCTCGAACAGGCCGAGACCCGGGAGTGGATCCGCATCCAGGAGGAGATCGGATTGGATATCCTGGTGGACGGGGAATTCTACCGGGGGGACATGGCCACCTATTTCGCCGAGCACCTGGGCGGGTTCACGATCAGCTCGCTGGTCCGCTCCTACGGCAACCGGTACTACCGCAAGCCGATTGCCACCGGCCCAATCCGCTGGAAGGGCCCGATCACCGTCGAGTGGTTCAAATTCGCTCAGGGACTCACCAAGAAACCGGTCAAAGGCATGCTGACCGGCCCCTACACGATGATGGATTGGTCCTTCGACGAGCACTACCCGAACCGCCGTGCCTTCTGCCTGGACCTGGCGCGGGCGATCCACGAGGAAGTGAAGGCGCTGGAGCAGGCGGGAGCCCAATTCATCCAGATCGATGAGCCGGCCGTCTCCACCCGAGTAGAGGAGCTGGATTTGGCCATCGAGGCGATGAAGATCGTTACCGAAGGCGTCAAGGTCAAGACCGGCACGCACATCTGCTACGGCGACTTCGAGAAGGCCTACCCGAAGATGCTGGGTTTGGCAGTGGACCAGTTCGACCTGGAGTTCACGAACTCCGATTTCCGGCTGCTGGACGTGATCAAGCGGGTGCCGTTCACCAAGGAGGTGGCGTTCGGCGTGGTGGACGTGCACTCCCACCGCGTGGAGTCGGTGGAGGAGATCGCCGCTTCGATCCGGAAGGCGCTGGAGGTCTTCCCGCCCGAGAAGCTGATGATCGACCCGGACTGCGGCTTGAAGACCCGGCTGAAAGAGGAGTCGGTCGCCAAGCTGACCAACATGGTGGCGGCGGTCCGCAAGGTCAAGCAAGAGCTTGGCGTCCCGGTCTAAGATCCTCGAGGAGCTGGGCGGCCGCCCCGGCTACCTCGACGAGGCTTGGCATTCCCCCAAGGGAAAGCTGATTCGTGAGGTGATCTACGGGGCGACGGATGGTCTCGTCACCTCGCTTGGTTTCGTGATCGGCGTTTTCGGAGCGCTTCACGACAGCCGGATCATCCTGATCACAGGCATCGCGGGCGCGAGTGCCGGCGCCCTCTCGATGGGCTTCTCCGCCTACATCTCCTCCAAATCCCAAATGGAATTTTTCCTGGCCGAGATTGAGCGGGAGCGCCGGGAGATGAAAGAGATGCCGGACAAGGAAAGGGAAGAGATCCGGAAAATCTACCGGGCCAAGGGGTTTCACGGCCAGGAACTGGAGATGGTGGTGAACCGGATCACCTCGAACCCCTCCGTCTGGCTGCGCGTCATGATGGAGGAAGAACTGGGGCTCTTGGTTGAGAGCTTCGACACCCCCTGGGTCGTCGGCAGCGTGACTGCCGCCGCCTACGCCGCGTCCGCTTTTCTGCCCATCCTTCCGTACGCGCAAGTTTCTCCCCAGAACGCTTTTCCCTGGTCGGTGGGGATCTCGATCGCCGCGCTGTTCATCCTCGGGGCCGGCAAGACCTACTGGACACGCCTCTCTCTGTGGCGCAGCGGGCTGGAGATCGTGGGGATTGGGATGATCTCCGCGCTGGTCGGTTACGGGATCGGTAAATTAGCGGGTGGGCTTTAATCTTCTATTGACACTGCTTAACGACGTTTGTATTATGCCTTACTTAGGCGCTGCTTCATGAGGCGCTATCGTCTAGTGGCCTAGGACGCATCCCTCTCACGGATGAAACACGGGTTCGATTCCCGTTAGCGCTACCATAACCTGAATGATCTGTATCTACTGCCAGAAAGAATTTGATCCGTCCAAGTACCGGCGCACCAAACAGCGCGCCTGCGGGGACCCGGACTGCCAGAAGAAGCGTCAGCGGGATAATCTGACGGCGTGGCAGGGAAGGAACCCCCTCTATTACCGGATCAAGCGGATGGACCCGGTCTGGAGGGGTAAGGCCCGCCAGCGGGCGAAACGGTGGAGGACGGCCCACCGGGACAGGATCCAGGCCTACCGCACCGCCACGATGGATCAGTACCGGATCTACATGCGCGAATACATGCGCCGCTACCGCGCGGCGCTACGGGAACGGCAGAAGCCCGCTTCAGACCCCCTGACGAAAGGACAATCGTAACCCATGTCGAGCTCATTTGGACTGCTGAAGATCCTATCGGTCACTTTTAAGGTGCTGGCCTGCGTGGTGCTGGTGCTGATGCTGACCGGCGCAGTGGGGATAGTGATGACCCCCGCCGATCCTTCCTCTCCCGTTCCGGTCCCGCTGATCCTGAACATGGTTTTCAATGGTATCCTCGCTTTCCTGACAATGGTCGCCTTTGGCGAGGTGATCCGGTTGCTCCTCGCCATCGAGTCCCAGACCCGCAAGGAATAAATAGAAACTAATTCTAGTAAATCTTAACCATATCAGGCTTCCGGCTTGACTTCTCCCATCCGGTTGTGTAATCTTGAGCTTAACAAGATATGGTTTTGAGACGGTATTCCCTCCACTGGCTCTGGTTCACCGGCGGGTTTCTGCTCACCTGCTTTACACCGCTATGCCCGGCTTTCGCAGCCGATGAGAGAATCACCCTCCAATCCCTTCAGATTGATCCGGATCTTGAAGGAGATATCCTGCAGGTTCGTTCCGACCGTCCGTTCGCTTTCATCACCTATACGCTGACCCAGCCCGACCGGCTAATCATTGATCCGGTTGAGACAGAGGTGGTTTCTGCCTTGAAGCCGGCGGGCCGGCTCTCTGGGGAGCTGGTTCGGGGCTGGCGGGTGCTGCCGCCGGCGGGGAGCTCTTCCGGAACCCAAGTGGACTACCTCGAGATCGAGCTGGCCGAACCGGTGGAGCACCTCGTGGAGGACACCGACGGGAAACTGGTCTTGAGGATTCGTTCGAAAGAGCAGCAGTCGTTTCTTCCGGCCACCGCGGGTGAGCCGTCCCCGGCCGCCGCTTCTTCCGTGCCGCCCTCTAATTCTAAGGTCTGGGATGTGAAGGACTCCCTCGCGTTTGGCTTGGCCCGGCACCGGCCGGTCCGGATCGCCCGCCAGGAGGCGGAGCTGGCCCAAATGAAGGTGAGAGAAGCCCGGCGCGCGCTCTACCCGGTGGCGACCCTCAAATACAGCTATACGGACGGCGTGGCCTCCAACGTGAGTTTTCGGGAATACACAACCGGTATCCAGGTGGAACAGCCGCTCTACTATTCCGGCCGGCTCATGCAAGCGTACCGGCAATCGTTGGTCAACCTGCAGGTGGCCGAGAAACGCCAAGCCAAGGTGAAGGCCGATTATTCCCAGGAACTGGCCCAGGAGTATTACCAATACATCGGCGCCAAGTCGAGCCGCGTCACCCAGCAGGGTCTGCTGGCGGAGGCGGAGGATTTCCTGGAACGGGCGCGGGTCCGTTTCGGCAAGGGTTTGCTCACCCGGCTGGAAGTGCTGAACATCGAATCGCAGGTCAACCAGGCGAAATTCCAGCGGGCCAACGCCGACAATGATGTGGAGCTGGCCCGGTTGAAATTCATCCAGAAGATGGGCCTCGAGGCCCAGACCCGTTCCGTGGACGTGCCGGAGACGTTCGAGGAGCCCCTGCTGCAGCCGGTGGACCTGGAGGAGGCGGTGTCGCTGGCGCTCAAGAACAAGCCGGACATCCTGGTCAACAGCCTGCTCGTGAAATTCCATGAGTACGAGGAGCGGATCGCCATCGCGAAGACGAAGTTCAAGGTGGACCTCTCCGGTTTCATGGGCACCTCGGCGGCCGCGTTCGAGACCGAGCCGCTGGATGCCGGCGACGACTACTTCGTGGGCCTGAAGGCGACCCACAACTGGGGCCCCAACAGCACGACTGCCTCCGCTACCAAGACGAAGACCTCCCCCCGGCTGGGCCAGACGACCCGGACCGAATCCACTGTTTACTCGACCGAGATGGGCATCATCGATCAGCTGGCCTCCCTTTCCGAGATCAAGCAGGCGCAGGTGAACCTGAACAAGGCACGGCGGGACCTGGAGGAAGCCAAGGTCTCCGCGATCCAGGAGGTGCAGGAGGCGCACATCAGCACCCAGAAAGCGCGGCTTCAGCTGGGTTACGCGCAGCAGAAGATCGCTTTCCGGGAGGAGCAGGTGAAGATCCTCAAGGCGCAGGCTTCCGTCAACGAGGCGCTGCCGTCCCAGGTGTTGGAGTCGGTGATGCGGCTGACGGAAGAGCGGGTGGGCCAGGCCCAGGCGCTCAGTAACTACTACGTCGCGTTGGCCAAGCTGAATAAGGCCGTCGGCTTGTCGGGCCACTATAAGTAAAGGAGGCCAGGTGAAACGTCTTAGAACGATTCTGATCTTCCTCATCGTCATTATCGTGGGATTCGTCGCCGTCACCCGCTGGCTGCCGGCGATGCTCAAGGAACAGAAGGTGACGCGCCTTCCTCCGGGCGTCAAGCCGGAAGGGGCCGCTGTCTCCGAGGAGAATATTCCGATCCCGGTCCGCACGTTCAAGGCGGCCCGGATCGAGTTCACCGACCTCCTGCCGACGCTGGGCACCGTCCGGGGGCAGACGGAGGTGGAGCTCAAGTTCGAGGTGAGCGGCACGGTACAGGCGATCAACTTTCGGGAAGGGGACCTCGCCAAGAAAGGCCAGGAGCTGGCCTCGGTAGATAACCGGGAGGCCCAGTTGAAGGTGGAGTACGCCGAGTCGAAGCAGGCCACGGCCCAGGCGCAGTTGAAACTGGCGCGGAAACGGCTGTCGGTAAACGAGGAACTATTCCAAATCGGCGCGATCATCCGGCCGAAGCTGGAGGAGTCGCAGATTGAAGTCGAGCAGGCCGAGACGCAAGTGAAGACGGCCGTCAAGGAAGCCGGAATTTCCAAGCATGATCTGGGCCGCACCACGCTCGAGGCGCCGATTGAGGGCGTGATCGGCACGCGGCAGGTGGAGCCGGGCGAGTACGTGACGCCGCAGAACGTGATCGCCACGCTGATGGACGTGAACTCCGTGTACGTTGAGCTGGGAATCATCGAGCGGGACATTGAGAGGATCCGGTTGGGCCAGAGGGTCAAGGTGAGCGTAGACTCACTGCCGAACACCTCATTCGAGGGGAAGGTGGACAACCTGGCCCCGGTCATCGAGGGCAAGTCCCGCACGCTCACGGCAAAGGTGAAGGTGGAGAACACGCAGGGGCAGCTGCTGCCCGGCATGTTCGCCCGGGCGGAGATCGCCGTCTTCGAGAAGCCCAACGCGCTGGTGGTCCCCACCTCGGCGCTCAAAGACACCGATGGGGACGGCAAGTTCGAATCGGTCTTCGTGGCAGCTCCGGGAGACAAGGCGGCGCTCAAACCCATCACCTTGGGATACCTGACCACCGACTACGCCGAGGTGTCCCAGGGCCTCGACGAGGGAGAACAGGTGATCACCGAGGCCCGCGGCAACCTGAAAGATGGGTCGGCCCTGACTTTCCTGGAGCAGGAAGAGGCCGCCTTCCAACGGGCGGAACCGGAGATTAAAGGGCCTGAGCCGGAAAGGTAGGAGGGCGGCCCATTGAGTTGGCTTCAGTTCAGCATAAAAAGGCCGGTCACCACCGTCATGGTCTATCTGGGGGTGGTGCTGCTGGGCGTTATCGCCTGGTTCCGCCTGCCGCAGGAGTTGTTCCCGCCGATCACCTACCCGCAGTTGACCATCGTCACCCGCTACAAGGATGCCGCCCCCGAAGAGATCGAGTTACTCGTCACCAAACCGATCGAGGAGGTGGCCGGTACGGTCTCGGGCCTGCGCCGGATCAGCTCGATCTCTAAGGAAGAGATTTCCCTGGTCATCGCGGAGTTCAACTGGGACACGAATATGGACTTCGCGGGGCTTGGCGTGCGGGAAAAGATCGACCTGATCAAGGAAAAGCTCCCGCGCGGCTCCGATGAGCCGGTGGTGATCAAATACAACCCCTTCGAGCTTCCGGTCCTGGCACTCAACCTCACCGGCGATGTCACCCCCCATGAATTGCTCACCATCGCTCGCAAGCAGGTCAAGAACGAAATCGAGAAGGTGGAAGGGGTGGCGGCGGTCAACATCTCCGGCGGTCTCGAAAGGGAGATCCTGGTGGAGGTGGACCAGGGCCGCTTGCAGGCGGCGAACATGCCGATCTCCCACGTGGTGGACGGTCTCTCCCGCGCCAATCTGAACTACCCCGCCGGCACCATCAAAGAGGCCTTCTACGAGTATCTGATCCGGACGATCGGGGAGTTCTCGGTGGTCAAGGAGATTCCCGGGATCACGGTCAGCGTGGACGAGCAGAAGGAAAACCCCGAGAAGGAGCTGCAGCGCCAACAGAAGGAGAGCCAGGGGGGTCCCCTGGAGAAAGAGCAGGGGGTGGCCCCGCGCCAGCGCTTGGTCCTGCTCAAAGACGTCGCGACGGTCAAGGACACCTTCCGGGAACCGGAATCGATCTCCCGCTACAACGGCCAAGACAACGTCTCTTTAAACATCCAGAAACAATCGGGCGCCAACACGGTGCAGTTGGCCAAGAAGATCAAGGAAGAAATTGAGCAGATCCAGCTGTCGCTGCCGCCCGGCGTCAAGCTCTCGGTCGCTTATGACCAGTCGCTAGCGATCTCCAGCGCGGTCAACGGCGTGATCACCGAGGTGGCGCAGGGAGGGGTGCTGGCGTTCTTAGCGCTGTACCTGATCTTGGGCAGCGTCTGGACCGCGCTGAACGTCTCGCTGGCGATCCCGATCTCGGTGCTGGCGACCATCGCGGTCATGTATTTCAGCGGCATGACGGTAAACGTCATCTCGATGGGCGGGCTGGCGCTTGGCATCGGTATGCTGGTGGATGCCGGCATCGTTGTGGTGGAGAACATCTCCCGTTACCGGGAGATGGGCCGGCCTCCGGCGGAGGCGGCCGTCGAGGGAACCTCAGAGGTGGCCAGCGCTATTGCCGGTTCCGTTCTGACCACGGTGGTCGTTTTCCTGCCGATGATTTTCGTGGTCGGGGTCGCCGGGCAGCTGTTCAAGGAGTTGGGGTACACTGTCACGATCTCGCTGATGGCCAGCTGGGCGATCTCGATGACGCTTACCTCCCTGTTCGCTTCCCGTATCCGGTCGGAGACGGGTGTTCGTTCTCCCATTGAGCCGCTGCTGAAGAGGATCTACCGGCTCGATCTGGGCATGGTCCGGTGGTTCCTGGCGAACCGGTTGGTCGGGGCGACGGTCATGGTGGCTCTGCTCATCGTCTCGATCTTTACCCTCAAGGGGCTCGACCGGGAGACCCTGCCGCGCGTGGATCAGGGGCAGTTCATCCTCCGGGTCAACCTGCCGCCGGGGACCCGGCTGGAGTCCACCGACAAGGTGGCCGGCCGGATCGAGCGGGTGCTGCAGGCAACACCGGAGGTGCGGGACGTCACGATTACCATGGGCTCTTCTAAGGAGAAAAGGGCCGAGGAGCTGCTGGAGACGTTGGGGTCCAACCAAGCCCAACTCCTGGTCAACCTGTGGCCGCGCCAGCAGGGGTGGGGTTCTCCGGCGCCCGGCCCCCACATACGCCTGAGGAAAACCTCGGACATCGTTCAGGAACTCAAGGACACCCTGGGGCGGGAGCCGCTCGAGGGGGCGGTGATCGAGTATCTGCTCCAGGAATCCATTTTCAAGTCGGCTTTCACGGCCGGCGCTCCCATCGTGATAGAGGTTAAGGGGTCCGACCTGCAGAAGATAGAGAAGCTGGCGCTCCAGGTCCAGAAGAAGCTGGAAGGGGTGCAGGGCCTGTACGGGGTTCAGACCAGCATGATCCCCCCCTCTCCGGAAACCAAGGTCCATGTGCTCAAGGACCGGGCGGCCACCTACCACTTGTCGGTCAGCGACATTGCGTTGACCGCCCAGACCGCTTTCAAGGGGTTCGTGGCGTCGAAGTTCAAGGAGGAGGGAAAGGAAATTGACATCCGGGTCCGGCTCCGCAAAGAAGACCGGAACGATATCAACAAGATCCGGAGCCTGCTGATCCACTCCCCGTTGGACCTAGACGTCCAGTTGGCGGAGGTGGCGTATCTCTCAGTGGGGAAGGGCCCCACGGAGATCCGCCACCTGGACCAGCAGCGGACCATCCTCGTCTCGGCCCAGCTGTTCCGAAGGTCGCTCGGGGAAACGTTTGACGAGCTAAACCGCCTGCTGGCCGGCATTAAATTGCCTCCCGGCTATACCGCGGCACTCACCGGAGAGAACCGGCAGATGCAGGAGTCGTTCCGCTCCCTGGTGTTCGCGCTGATCCTCTCGGTGCTGCTGGTTTACATGGTGATGGCGGCGGAATTGGAGTCCCTGTGGCAGCCGTTCCTGATCATGGCCACGATCCCAATGTCGCTCATCGGCGTGGCGCTGGGGCTTTCGGTTACCCATACGCCGATCAGCGTGATGTCGGGCTTAGGTCTCATCATCCTCGGCGGCGTTGTGGTGGACAACGGCATCGTGCTGATCGAGTTCATCAACCATGAGCGGGCCCAGGGAATGCCCCTGGAGGAGGCGGTAGTCCAGGCCAGCCAGACCCGTTTGCGCCCGATCATCCTGACGGCCGGAACGACCATTGCCGGCTTGCTGCCTCTGAGTTTGGGATGGCAGCAAGGAGCGGAGCTCCAGATCCCGATGGGAATCACGATCATGTGGGGTCTGGCGATCTCCACCTTCCTGACGCTGGTCTATTTGCCGACCATCTATGTCGTGGGAGCCCATTTTTTTGAACAATTCTCATGGTTCGCTCCTCCCCCGGTTGAGCCTGCGATGGTCCACGGCTCCGCGGAGCCGGAGATGCCGGCGGCGGTGATGGCTGTCGCCTCCGCGCCGGTTTCGGTCACCTCGCCCGCCAACGATCTATGGCGGGCTTCACCAAGCCTTCCTCCGGAGATGCAGGAGATCCCCTCCGATTTCGGGGGTGAAGAAGCCGTGCCCGATAAGGCGGACTCCCCCCTCTTTTTCCTAGGGAGCTCTATCGGTCTTCCGGAGCCGTCAGAGCCCGCCACGGATCGTTGGCGGGAAGCCCTACCTCCTGTTGCTGATACGGTTGAGGAAACGCCCCTGCTCGAAGAGCCGGCGCCTACTCCCGAACCAGCGCTGGAACCGGCGCCGGAACCAGAGCCTTCACCCGAACCTCCGGTTTTGGAGGAAGAGCCGCGTGTCATTGAGCCTGAGCCCGCCAAAGATCCTTGGCGGGAGCCGGGGCTGCCGCCGATCCTGCCTCCTTCGTTACCGTCCATAACCTCTCCCTCGCTCCCGCCGGCCGGATTTTCGCCGCCTCCTTTGCCGGCACCATCCGTACCGCTGAATCCCCGGCAGGAAAAATTGATCCAACATCTGAAGAAGCGGGGCCGCATCACACGGGTGGAATATGTGAATCTGACAGGCGCCTCTGTTCCGACAGCTGCCCGCGACCTTAAGGAGCTGGTGGACGCGGGACTGATCAAGGGGATCGGGCCGTTGGCGAAGGGAAGGTATTATGTCCTGGCCTGAGTTTTCTATCCGCCGGCCGATCACGATCCTGATGCTTTGCGTGGCGATGGCCCTCCTGGGCAGCATCGCGATCACCCAGCTTCCGATTGAGCTGTACCCCAATTTCAGCTTCGGCGACATCCAGATCATCATCGATGTCCGGGGCGGCATGCCGCCTGAGGAAGTCGAGAACCAGATTGCCCGCCCGATCGAGGAAACGGTGGGCGACGTCACCCACATGAAAGACATGATCTCGATCTCCGAGGAGGCCCGCTGCCGCGTCGTTCTCACCTTTGAACCCGGCACCGATATGGATTTTGCCGGTTTGGAAGTTCGTGAGAAGTTCTCCAAAGTTCGCTCCAAGCTGCCGAAGGAGATTGAGAAACCGGTCATCGCGAAGTTCAACCAGGAGGATGCCCCGATCCTGGTCATGGCAGTCACGGCGCTTGCCTACACGCCGGAGATGCTGCGCCGTCTGGTGGATGAAGAAATCAAGGACCGGATCATGCGGGCTGAGGGGGTGGCGAACGTCGAGATCGGCGGCGGCCGGGAGCGGAAGATCCTGGTGGAGATTGATCTGGCCAAGCTGCAGTCCTTCCGGCTGCCGCTTGACCGGGTGACCCGCCTGCTCAACGTCAGCAACCTCAACCTTCTGGCGGGGGAGGTGGACCGCTCCCGCAATAAATATCTGATCCGGGCGATGGGGGAGTTCCAATCGCTGCAGGATATCGAGAACCTGGGGGTGGCGGTCACCGCCAGCCGATCGATCATCCGGCTTAAGGATGTCGCCACGGTAAAGGATTCCTTCCTCGAAGCCACCAGCTACGCCCGGGTCAACGCGCTGCCGGTGGTCTCCCTCTACATCCAAAAGGAGACCACGGCCAACACGGTCAAGGTAGCCCAGAACGTGATGGAGGCGCTCGACGAGATACAGAAAGACCCGAGGCTGCCGCGGGAGCTGCGCTTCATCATCACGCACGATCAGTCGGTGCAGATCAAGCGGGCCATCGAGCTGGTCGGGTCGGCGCTGGTCAGCGGCGGGACGCTCGCGGTCCTGGTGCTGGGGGCTTTCTTTGCCACGCACCGGGTGCCCCAACTGCTCTTCATCCCGGCCGCGCTGGTGATCACGGTACTCTCGGTGTTCACCTACCGGTACGGGAACATCCCGGTGACGGCCATCAACCTGGGGATCAACCTGTTCCTGGGCGCTCTGCTGGCGCTGGCGATCTGCTGGAAACATCTGCGGCTGACGCTGATTGCCGCGGTGGCAATCCCGGTGGCGACCATCGTGACGTTCGGCTTCATGTTCTTCCTGAACCTGGCCGCTAAAAAGCTCAACTTCATGAACCTGACGCTGAACATCATGACGCTGGGAGGGCTGGCACTCGGTGTGGGCATGCTGGTGGACAACGCAGTCGTCGTGCTGGACAACATCCTCAAGCGCCGGGCGGCGGGCGAGTCCCCCCGTCAGGCGGCGGGCAAGGGCGCCTCCCAGATGATGCTGGCCATCGTCTCCTCCACGATCTCCAGCATCATCGTGTTCCTGCCGATCGTCTTCATCAACAAGGAGATCCGGATCCTGTACATCGGACTGGCGTTGACGATCTGCTTCTCTCTTCTGGCCTCCCTCTGGGTGGCGCTGACCGTGGTGCCCTTGCTGGCCTCCCGGCTCTCCTTCCCGGTGATCGTCTCCGTCCGCCGGCCGCTTAAGATCCGCACGCAATACCGCCGCTTCATCAGCGCGGTCCTGCGCTGGCGCTGGCTAGCCGGGGTTTTCGTGCTGTTCCTGCTCGTCGCCGGATGGCAGATCTACAGCTCGATCCCGAAAGAGTTCCTGGGGACCGCCGAGGCGGAAGATTTCACGGTCTTCGTGGAACTGCCCAGCGGCGCCAAACTGGAGATCTCCGACCAGGCGGTGGGCAAGCTGGAGAAGGTGCTCAACGAGGTGCCGGAAATCAAGTCAGTCTCTTCCCGGATCGAGAAGTGGTCCTCCAAGATCTACGTCAAGCTGCACCCGCTTGCCCAACGGACCCGCTCCACGAAGGACGTGATGGACTCGCTGCGCCCGCAGGTGGAGGAGATCGAGCGGGGGTTCCGGGAGGCCTTCATCTATTTCGAAGAGCCCCACGAAGTTGAGTCGAACGAGGTGATCGTGGAGATTTACGGCTGGAACTACGAGATCCTGAACCAGCTGGCCGTGGAGATGCTGAAACGGATGCAGCAGGTGCCGGGTCTCACCGACCTCAAGATCCGCTGGCGGCGCGGCCGGCCGGAGTGGCTGGTCAAGGTGGATAAGCTGAAGGCGGCCCAGCATGGGCTCTCGGTGGATGACGTCGCCCAGGCGCTGCACGCCGAGATGCGGGGTTTAAGGGCCACGCTGTACCACACCGAGTCGAACGAGGTGGAAGTGGTGACCCGCCTCCAGGAGGCGGACCGGGCCACGCTGGATAAGCTCAGACGCCTGAGCTTTACGCTTCCGGACCGGACCGTGGTGTCGCTGGAGCAGATCGCCCGGCTGGAACCGGCGATTGGACCCTCCAAGGTCTGGCGTAAGAATAAGCAGAGGATGATCCAGGTGAGCACCAACCGGGGGCGCTACGCGTTTGGAGAGGCGGCCCAGAAGGTGTACGGAGCGATCCAGGAGATGCCGTTTCCAGAGGATTACTACTGGCGGTTCGGCTCCAACTACTGGAAGCTGATCCAGAACCAGAAGGAGCTGAGCTTTGCCCTGGTCCTTTCTCTGGCGCTGATCTTCCTAGTTCTAGCCTCCTTGTTTGAGTCCCTGCTGCAGCCGCTGATCATCATGGCAGAGGTCCCATTGGGGGCTTTTGGTGCTTTCCTCACCTTGAAAATAGCCCACATGGCGCTGAACGTCGGAGCCCTAATGGGTGTGATACTGTTGGGTGGGATCGTGGTGAATAAGTCGATCATTCTGGTAGATGAAATCAACCGTCTCAGGGCAGGGGGAATGCGCACAAAGAGAGCGGTGATCACTGCCACCCAGAGCCGGGTCAGGCCGATCGCCATCACATCGCTTACCTCCATCCTGGGGCTCCTTCCGCTGGCTTTGAGCCGGACTGAGGAGTCCAGTCTTTGGGCCCCTATGTCCCTGGTAGTCATCGGGGGCATGGCCTTTTCAACCCTCATGACCCCGTTCGTGGTTCCCAGCCTTTACCTGGTCCTGGAGGATGTGAAACGGTTCGTTAGAAAGGTGATACGGTTCAAAATCAGCCCAATTCGTAAGTAGAGATTAATATCTAGAACATACTGTTGACAGCATAGAAAGAGTGGTGGTAATCTTAAGGTGGAGACTATTTGAATGAAACCTTTAATCCCTTTTACAATACAGGGCTTGTTTTGGCGCTTTTGGGGTCAATTTTGCGCCTACAAAGAAATTACATTGCAAAAGAATTTAACCTTGATTTCTTATCATGATCGAAGGTATCATTTAGTCGCAGGTGCTAATTGTCAGAGTGCCTGTTTAAACTATCTCCCCGATAGAGGCAACCTCGCCGTAAGGCGGGGTAGAGTAGCTCCGGTAGCAGAGTCGTCTCCCCGTGTGGGGAGAGTAATTCTGTTTTGCCGGGCTGGCCTGGGGAGTGGAGTTGACCGGACAGCTCGGTGAGAAAAAAAGACCTCTACGATAAAAGCGAAACAACTGGTGCCGAGGGAGCGATCCTGGAATGGAACGCCCCCCGGCGGCGTCCCATCCTCAAGTTTGTCTCGTCGGTTACCTGCTTTACCTTCATCCTGACCCAGCTCCCGATCCACGCGTACGCCCTGCCTCGCATGCAGCCAGTGGACTCCACGAACCTCGTCAACGGCGTCAATAGTGTTTCCAACCTCGCTTTTCAGGAGGAGCGGGCCCAGATGCTGCGCAGGCGGATGGAGGATCTGGGGAAGGTGCAGCGGGCCGTGGAGGTGGGGTGGCTGACCACCAGCGGTTCTTTCAGCCAGAGCCTCCAGATCTTGGGAGCGGACATCAATCGGGGAGCCGAGTTCCTGCAGCGGACCTGGGACCAGGGGGTCAACCGGGTCCAGGAGTTGGCCGGTGTGGTGGCCGGCCCGAACAATACCGGAACGATCGAGTTCAATTACATGCCGATCAAGCAGGAAGGGGGCAAGCCGATGATGCTCTACTTCCGCAACGGCCTGACCTCGCGGGTCATCGGGGAGAAGACCAAGGACGGTTACCAGGACACCTTCAACATGAAATATCACAGCAACCGGCTCCTCTCTTCCTACGAATCCATGGAGTACAAGGAGATGCCGGGTCTTCTGGGTGGGAGGCTGATCCTCCGCACAACGAAGTGGACCGGCGACTGGCTGCCCGGTTCCATGTTCTACGCGAGCTCCGAGACCCAGGCGGTTCGCCAGATCAACCAGGAGAGGATCGAGACCACCGGCTTCAACACCTGGACTGAAGCGGATGTGGACCGCCTCCAGACAAAACTGACGGATATGGAGTCCAAGATCACCTCTGCCGCGGAGCTGGCCTGGGTGGTGGCGATGCGGCAGGCCCTCTCCACGGGCGCGATCGGCGCGGGTGTGACCTCGGAGGTCACCTCGATCACCGAGCGGAACTACAAGAAGCACGACCGGAGCCGGCCGCTGGAGTGGAGCCAGAAGCTGACCGATCCCACCGGCGTGGTCGAGTCCAACGTGGTGGTGACCTACAAGGGGCCGAAGGAGAACAACCTCACTTCCTATATTGAAGAGGGGACCCGGAAGAGCCTGTTTATCAGCGAGGCTGATTTTGAACTGTATCAGGAGTGGATGGGAGAGATCCTGGGCAATCCGGACGCCGGGCGGGAAGAGCGCTCCGCGGCTGAGCGGCTGGCCGGAATGGTGGCGCGCGGCGAGATCGGCCCCGGCACCACGGTGCAGACCGGTTTCCGGGTGGAGCGGACCTACCTGGATTACTCGCCGAAAAATGACCCCCTTCATTACAAGGAGAAGCGTACCTCCAGCGACAGTTCGGTGGTGACCGAGTCTGAAGTGAAGATCGAATACGACACGGACCGGCAGGTCAAGCGCCAGGAGGAGAGCCGGACGGAGGTGGGGCATTATACGGTGCGGGACGTGGACGCCTTTTGGGAGGCTTTGCGGGAGATCGAGGAGCGCAGCCCCGAACAGGTGACCTCCGCGGAGGGCCAGTTCGCGGCCGACCTGCGGTTCAAGTTGGAGACCGGAGAGATCGGGGAAGGAAGGATCTTCTCGCGGGAGATTCAGGTGGTCCGGGAAGGGTTCCTCTACGGCGATTCGATGCAGGCGGTGGAGTGGGACCAGACCACGGTCATCGGCGGCACCACGCTGAAAGAGAAGGTCCTCACCTACCAGAATGACGCGCAAGGGCGCAGCCTCGAGCTTTTGACCCTTTCAGATGAGCAGACCGCTTACACCGATAAGGACCGGGAGAACTTACGCCGCCGGGCGCAGGAGGTCTTCTCCGATCCGGACACGACCGACGCGGCCCGCGACGCCGCGCGGGAGACGCTGGCGGCGCTCGACAGCGGCGTCGCGATGCCGTCGGTATTCCGCCGCAGCTCGGTGCGGTACGAAGGGGACATCCGCTACAACGCGGCCGGCCTGAGGATCCAGTACACACGCCAGAGCACCTCGAATTCCGACAAGCTGTTGACGGTGGAGGAGGTCGGCGGGACCGTCTACGACACCCGCGGACGGGAATTGAGCTCGCTGCGCAAGGTTCAGAGGATCGGGACGGACAGCCGAAACGCCTACCTGCTGGAGGACGGCAAGGAGATAACGCCGGAAATCCTGCGCACGCTGCTGGAAGCCTTCTCGAGTGGCGGCGATCCGGTGACGATCCAGAACCTGATGGACCGGGGGCTGCTAACGGCCACCGACGCTTCCGGCACCGAGATGAGGGAAGAAGAGATCGAGGCGATGCTCCGGGCCCATCCGGTGAGCATTGAGGGGGCGCCCGGCAGCCGGCCCAGTACCCTGCAAGAGGTGATGGATTTGACGGATGATGCCGACCGGCCCCTGCTTCGCGTCATGGGCGCCGACGGTTTGGAGATGACCGAAAGGGACGTGTCGGCCTTGCTGAGCCGGGAATCCCGGCCGGCCCACGTGGCCACGATCGATGAGCTGGTTGAGAAAGGGGTCCTTCGGCTGGAATCGATGCCGATGACGATGAACCAGCACAGCGCGGTGGACCGGTACGGCGCCCAGTACGACGACATGGGCCGGCTGATCGGGGTCACCGAAGAAACTACCGATCCCGCGACCAACTTGAGGAACCTCACCCGGATTTACGGCACCACCTATGATTCCGAGAGCCGGCAGGATTCCTCGGTGACGGCTTCCCGGCAATATGGTGAGTCGGTCCGGATGATGCTGTTCCGGGCCGGCAGCGACCAGGAGCTCGATGCCTTGGAGTTGCATGACATGATCCAGCAAAACGGCCTCTCGCTTGGGGTTCTGATGCTGCGGGGGATGATTGAGCGCAGGGAGGCGACGGGGGAGCTGGACCAGACCACCACCACTTACCGGAAAGCGACCCGCTATTATGACTCCAACCTCGCGGAAGGGTTCTCCGACGCCGTTAGCACGAAGGGCTTCGGCGCGGACGGGATCACGGAAGAGACCCAGAGCTCCTTGACCCGCTACAACGAGGCCGGCCAGATGCAGAGCCAGCTTCTGATGAGTCACCGGACCGGCATGGACACCGCCACGGTCCACAAGCTGGATGGCAAGGATCTGGTCTATGAGGACCTGCGGAGCGTGATGAACGATACCGGCATGAGCCTGAAAGATCTGTTCGACACGGGCCGGATCACACTGGAAAAGAAGGCGAGCCTCCTGGACACGCGGACCGAGACCTTCCGGCATGACGTCCAATACGACCCGTTCACCGGGTTCTTGGTTCATCAGGTGGACTTCAGCACTGGCGATCAGAACCCCGGCACCAACCAGATCACATTCCAGGACGCCAACTACACGGAGCAGGGGCAGCTCTCCAGCGCCCGGACCATCAACCGCTCCGACCTGTTCGGCCTGGAAGGGAACGCCACCGATGTCTGGACGCAGTACACCCGAACGGAGGATGGCACGCTCCGGTTCGCGGAGGCGGTCGGCAACCAGGCCACCTTTGACATCTTCGGCAGCACCTCGGCCGCCCGGATCGAGCAGTCCTTCCTGGGGATTGCCGGCCAGAGCCGGATGGTCGCCGGCGTGGTCTCCGGCGTGGCAGTCGAGGTGGACGGCTCCCATTTTGATGTCGGTCAGATCACTACCTACGCCTACGATCCCTCCGCTATCCTGATCGGAGCCCACGGCTCCAACTTCCGGGAGGGGAGCGATATCTTCCTGAACTACAGCCGGCGTACCCTTGAGAACCTCTATTCGATCATCAACGGAGACGCGCGGGTGAAACTCTCTTTCTCCACGGATGGCAGCTTTGGGCCGGAGAGCCCTGTTGCTCAGCCCGGGACCGGCGCCACGTTCACCACGCTGCCGGTTGCGAATGATACGGATATTACCGGGGCTGCAGCGGCTCCGTTCCTGGTCTCACCGAGCCTCTACATTTCTGAGACGGTTCGTGATTACGGAGCGATCAAAGTTATTGCTTACTATAACAAGAATTCAGATGATTCGAAGGGAGCTCTCGCCGGGGTCCAAGTGACGGTGCCGGGGGCTCCCATTATTCTCACCGATGTCACTTCGGTGACCCCGGGAACGGAAACGGTCTTTCAGGGCGGCAGTGTTTCGAAGTACCGTTACCGGATCAGCGCGGATAATGAGGGCGGTGTTACGGTGACCCGTTTCAGCCTCTCCGGCACGGCGGAGACCGAGACCGAAACCTTTTTCAGCCGGACAGTGGAGAGCGGGCCCGGAACGGGGATCTTCACGACGACGCAAAAGAGTCTAGGGCTCACCACCGCTATCGTCCATTCGATGGGTAGTGGCAGCGTGACGGTCGGTCACCTCAATGGAAATCCCAACGGTACGGTGACCGTCAGTATACCCGGCAGCGTCGCCTCCTTCAGCAACGTCAGCGGCTGGCCGATCATCAACTCCGACTCCGGCCCGGATGAGATCCGTATCATGGCGGGATCTGATGTTCTTGCTACCTTAGTTCGTAATCAATCTAACGAAATCAGTCTTGAGAGAGTCGGTGCTGATACGGTTTCCGTCCAGAGGCTAGTGGGACCGAGCGGAGAGACACTGCCGATACTGCTGACTACTACGAAGACAAACCCCGCCATTCCTGCTGATGCTAGGGTAACCAAGGCGGTTTGGACGCACGAGGTCAGCGGGGACATCCTCTTGGCGGTTACCGCCAGCTGGGCTGCTGACGGACTCTCAGCCAAGGTCATGATCACCGGCATGAATGGAGTGGCCGTCAACCGCCTGCTGGAAGGAGTGACGGACCTGACTTCCTTGAACGGCGTAGTCAAGATCAGCAAGACGGCCGCCGACTTCCAGGAGATCTCCGTTGGTTCGGACTCTCAGGTGTTGATACGGATCACGGCGGCCGGCGCGCTGGCTAGCACGATCGAAACCGGTTTGGACGCCACTGGCGCGCGGGTGATCCTCTATAAGAATGCCGCGGGCACGGTCACCACCAAGACGATTCGGGAAGAGACCGGGACTACGCTCACCCGTGTTGTGACCTACCGGGACGCTTACAATCCTTCCGGAACGAACACGCGCGAAGAGGAGATGATGATCGGGCCCGGTTTCCTGCGGGTGGATAGCTACGTCAAGGCGGATGATACGGTGGGCTCGCAGGTGGCCCGCCGGGCGATTACCTACCTGAATATGGAAACCGGCCGGGCGACGCAGGCGGCCAAGATCGAGTATTACCCCGATTCCGCGTCCGTGAAGCAGGTGGAGATAGAGCAGTACAATCCGGACGGGGCAACCGTTAAGGTGATGAAGGTCCTCCGCGCTCCGGACGGGAAGATCTCCGGGGCGGACCGGCAGCAGTACGATGCCAACGGGAACCGGACCGTGATGAGACTGGAGCCGACCGGCAACGGGGACGGGAGTCTGAACTTGGTCGCAAGCTATGTCAGCGCCAACGGGGACCGCCTGCGGGTGCTCTGGATCGAGAATACAAGGCGGCAGATCTTCGAGATGACGACCGGCACGCCGCGGTTGTGGCAGGTGGTGGTGACTGGCGGCGACCCGGCGGCCTTAACGGATTTTGTGTTCCAGAGCGATGATCAGTGGCAGAAGCTCCTGACCGGTCAGACGATCGATGTCACGGTCGGAGCCAAGAGCTGTTCCATCCGCTTGGCTAATCCGGGAGAAAGCGGGGCGGTGGAGCTATCGGTGCCGGTTCCTCTGCCGGTCGCCATGGCGGTGGAGATCGTCTCTTATACCGGGTATACCGGAATTGGAACTGATCGGCCGGATATGACGATACAGGACCTGATGAAGATGCAGTGGGACGGCACCGTCACCGAAGAGGAGATAAAGGCCTTCCGAGCCGGCCAGAAGATCACGGTGGATTTGGGACCCGGCAAGACGGTGACGCTGCGGCAGGCCTCCATCAATCCGAACACCCTGACGCAGGATCAGAGGAACGCGCTCTACGGCCCCCTCAACCTTGGGGGTGGGAGGGTGGATCTTCGGCAGCGGACGCTCGTCTGGACGGACGGGTATTCCGGCTCGCTGGATTCCGTTGTGCTCAGCGAGGCCGAGAGGAACGACCTGATAAACAACGGTATGGCGGTGCTGGTGGGAACGCCGGTGCGGCCGCAGCAGGCCTCGGAGGTTTTGCACCTCTTCGACGCGGTCGCTCAAAGGCTAACGCAGGAACAGCAGGAACGGCTTGCCCTGGGGGATTCAGTGATGTTGGCGGACGGCAAGGTGGTTTCCTACGTGCAGGTGGATCAGCGGGTGGAGCTGGTGACCGCCGCCTATTACGGGACGCCGCTGGGCATGAGTGTGAGGCAGGACCAAAGTGATTCCAAGCTCTTCCACTACACTTTCCTCAACCCCACGAATCCCACACAGGACCCAGTCAAGATTGACCTGAGGGCGGACGGGTTTGGGGACGGCTGGCAGAAGGAGTACCAGGGCACGTTGTCTCTGGCGACGACGCTCCAGTACGGTACCGCCGTCCAGGTGAGCGGCTGGACCGGGCAGGGGCTTCCTCCTTCCTTAAAGGATGTCACCCTGACCGCCGCCGACTGGGCCTTGCTGCAATCCGGTGGGACGGTCACCCGGACGGTGGGAGATCAGGTGTTGACGCTGGAGGCCCGGCCGGTGACAGGTTTAAGCGAACAGCAGGTGAAGGATCTAAAGGCCGGACGGTTCGTTACCGTGGGTTCGGAGGTGTTGGCCTCCGTGGCAGTTGAGAGCGGCGAGTACTTTGTCACCGGCTCCTCCGGCACGGAACTCATGAAGGTGATCGAGAACGCGGACGGGACCGTGCAGGCGTTCAAGCCGGTACTGGATGCGAACGGGGATCCCACTCGAGATGTAAATGGGAATGTTGTTTTCTCTTCCACGCCGGTTGCCCTATCCCAGGAGGATGCCAAGGCGATGCAGGCGGCCGCGCGGAAGCTGGCTCCTCCGGTGGCGGCCGGTGCAAAGAGGACTCGCTCGACCGGGCTGACGCTGAAAAGCGAGCCGCTCTTTTCCACGGAAATGCTGGACATTTCGGACATGAACGGGAACAACAACCGGCTGGAGAATGCCCAGGTTGCCGGGAACCTTTGGTACACGGTGTCGGGCAACGCGCTGCCGATGTTCAACGGAACACGGGATTTCAGGGATGACATTGACCAGAGTTTCCTGCTGAACGCGGGCTACGTTCCCTTCTCGGCCAAATATGGTTTTGTGAGCCGGTTCGAGTACGATCCGAACCTGCCGCCGGCTGCGGTTGGAATCTTTGGAGCGAACGCCGCCGGAGCGGCCGGCCTGTTCGGCCTGCTGGGAGCCGGATCCCGGGCCCCTCCGGAGATCGCCGGCTCGCTTCAGACGTCTTCTTCCACGCAAGTTTCTCCTCCATCCGCCTCAGTCCAGGCACCTGTCCAGAACGAACAGATCGCCGAGCAGCTGGACGCGCAGTTCCGTGATCGCCAAAATTTGACCCAGCGAGTACTCGGCCGCATTGGGGATCTGCTCCGCGGAATGATGCAACGGCTCCAGGGAGTTTCCGCGGGCGCTTTGGGGGTCCTCACCGAGTCGAAAATTGTCGAGATCCTCGCGCAGCTCGTAGCCGGGTTCGGCGCTTTCCTGGTCAACTGCGGCGCGATCGCGCTCGCCGCGATGCTGCAGGCGCGCCACGCCCTCCTTCCCACCCAGGTGGATCTCATGGTGGCGAATCTCCTCGTGGAACAGATGAGGGATCAAGGCCTTGGACCGATGTTGGCCGCGGGAATCGCTGGGGGGGTTGGCCCGCTGCTCTCCGCCCGCACGATCCGCCTCGTGGCCGGGTTGTCCAACGTGAATCTGCAGACGATCCGCGTCGCCGGCAGCAGCATGGAGCTCTTGCTGGCCATGTTGTCCAGCGCGGGCAGCCGGGCGATCATCGGCCTGCCGGGCCACTTCGTCACGGCCCTTGGTTTGGAGAAGGATTCCGCCGGCAATTCGGTGGTCCGCTTCCTGGATTCCGACAACAAGGAGTACCGGCTCGGCCTGCCGCAGTTCCTCAATGTCTGGCGGGCGGGTGGCGGCTATGCGCTGGTGGACAAGGATGCGGCGCCTGTGACGGCGGCGGCGACGACGGGCCCGGTTTTCGCTCCTCCGACGATCGCCGCGATCGCGCCGGTTCAGCCGCCCCCGGCGGTTTCTCCGGCACCCGAACCGGAGATTTCTTCTCCGGTCGAGAGGATCTACACCTTCCCGGTGATCCAGGTGGGCCCGGACGAGGAGCGGGGGGTGGTGGGGGCGCAGCCGGTTCCTCCGTTGCTGCCGGGTCAGGTGGATCGGGTCGAGGCCGATGGCACCGCATCCCACAACGAAAGCTTTGTGGAGTTCGAATTCGACGATTCCGGGAAACTGATCGGGGCTCGGGGCGGATCTTTGAGCTGGGGGCTCACGGTCTTCGGCGAGGCCTTCTTCACCCAGACGACCGACGAGTATGTGATTACCGAATCCCTGGGGCAGGCGAAGGTCAGCCGCTCCACGGCGGAGACCACCACCCATCGGGCGGACGGCTCTCACGTTGACACCAAGACGACGACCAATTTCACCTACACGAATTCGGGTACCGATCCAGCGGAGTTGCCCGATTACTATCGGAACCCCGATGGGTCGGTGAAGGATGTCTTCTTGGACGGCGCGGGCCAGGTGCGGGAAGGTTTGACCCTGCGGGTCGAGGGATCGGTTCACGGAGTGGGTGATACGGTCTTCGGCGAGACCTTCATGCAGGACAGCATCCAGAGATACGACATCATAGCGGGCGGGCCGAAGGTAATCCGGACGGAGACGACCACCGATACCGTGGCTGTGGACGGCGGCCGCAGCCGGAGCACGCAGGTAGTCGAGCAGGAGTATGACAAGGAGACCGGCCTGCTGACGGCCATGTTCCATCCCAACGACGCGCCGGACGTGTTTACTGAATCGGAGGATGTGTTTGGCAACAAGACCCTCACCCGAGTGCTGGAGCAGTTCGAGCGCGTCAACGGCCAGGGCAAGGTGGTGCTGGCCCACACGGAATCGATCACCACCGGGATTGACGGAGCCACCTCCCTCTCGATCTCGGAGACCCGGAACTTCTACTCTGACGGCACCGAGGATCCCAGCGCTTTGTCCCCCGAATACAGCCAGTCCGCGCCCAACGGGATGCAGCCTCCTTCCGGCCGGACCTGGATCGGCAACTTGACGGCGGTGACCGAAGAAGAGGTGGGATATTCGGATTTCGAGGGCCTCCCCCAGGTCTATAAAGGAACGGTCACCCTTTCCACGGATGCGTTCGGCTTCAGCAAGACCGTCTCCCTCGTTAAGAATACCTATGAGATCGTGTCCGGCCAGCCGAAAGGGGTCTTGAGTGAGACCCATTCCACGCAGAGATCCAACGACGGCAGCGACGCCGTGACGGTCAGCCTTGTCCGGACCGGCTACACCGATGGGACCGAGGATCCGGCCGGCCTGGCCGCGGAATACCACAAGGACCATCCGGAGGGGAAGGTCTGGAAGGGGCTTATTAAGGAAGTGAAGGAGCAGGAGGTGGTTTTCGACAACCCGTTGACCGGCGCCAGCGAAACTTACATCGGCGCGGTCACGGTAGCGCACGATGCTTTCCAGTTCACCACATCGGTTTCCAAGGCCAGCAACCGGTACGATCTGGTCTACGGCATCTCCCGGGTGGGTGAGACGCTGACCACCACCGAGAACCTCAGCCTGGACGGCGCCAACTCCGCCACTCTCAGCACTACCTCCTATGAGTACACAGTCCGGGAATCGGCCGACTTGGATGGTGACGGCACCGTGACTGCCTCCGAATTGGAGATTCTGCTGCCCGGCGTGGCGCCGGAGTCCCGCGCGGCCTACGTGGATCCATCCGGCAAGCTGTACCCAACCCTTCTGAAAGCGGTCTCCGGTTTCAGCGCGACCGACGGCGAAGACGCGTTCGCGTTCAACAAGTTCCACACCGACACGACCGACACGTACTCCGTGATCCAGGGCCAGGCTCGCGTGGCCACCAGCCACAGCGTCACGACCACAACCGGCGATGACGACAGCACGTCCACCACCACCGCGGATGTCGTGAACACCTACAGCTCCGTCGCGAAACTGACCGGTGTGACCGGCGGCAGCGTCACGGATGGCGAAGACGCGTTCAAGTTCAACGCGTTCCACACCGAGACGACCGACACGTACGATCAGGCCTTGATCACCACCACCGGCCAGGCTCGTGTGGCCACCAGCCACAGCGTCACGACCACAACCGGCGATGACGACAGCAC
>JAUSCU010000001.1 GCA_030651065.1 Candidatus Omnitrophota bacterium
TCCCGTGTGGCACTCTCTTTGACGGCGTAGCTCAGTCGGTAGAGCAAGGGACTCATAAGCCCTAGGTCGGTGGTTCGATTCCACTCGCCGTCATGTTTTCTTCCATCCATGATTGATCTCTTGGGTACTGCCCGTTCTTCGATTGCCCGTCACCGGATGTTTCGTCCCGGCGACCGGGTCCTCGTCGCTGTTTCCGGCGGGCCGGATTCGCTGGCGATGCTCTCGGTCCTCACGGCTCTTCGGAAGGAACTCAAACTTACGCTGCGCGCGGCTTACGTGGACCACGGGCTCCGGCCGGCGGCCGCGAAGAAAGAGGCGGCCCTGGTGAAGCGGCTGGGCAAGGAGTGGGGCGTCCCGGTGACGGTGCTGCGCCGGCCGGTCCGCAAGGGGAAGAAAGATTCCCTCGAATCTTCCGCTCGCGAGACCCGCTACGAAGGGTTGGCCGCCCTGGCCGGAAGGATTCGGGCCCAAGCGATTGCCACTGGTCACACGGCGGACGACCAGGCGGAGACGGTGCTGATGCGGATCCTGCGGGGCAGCGGGATCACCGGCCTGGCCGGCATCCCGCCGGTGCGGGCCCTGGGCAAACTCCGGATCGTCCGCCCGCTGATCGGCTGCACTCGCGAACAGGTGATGGAGCACCTGCGGGCGGGCGGTCTCCACCCGTTGTTGGACCGCAGCAACCTTTCCCCCCGGTTTGTCCGCAACAGGATCCGAAACGACTTGCTGATCCGGTTGGAAAATGAGTTCAATCCGCAGGTCCGGAAGCACCTTTGCCAGCTGGCGGAGCTCATGCGGGAGGATCAAGACTGGATGGCCCGCGAGGCCGGCCGCCGGTTTCGCCAAGTTGCCCGGTTGCGGGCCGGGAAGGTGCGGCTCAACCGCACGCTGTTAAGGAAAGAGCCGCCTGGTCTGCGCCGGGCGGTGCTTCGGCTGGCGGCCCAGCGGCTTCAGGGGAGCGTGCAGGGATTTTCCCTAAAACATTGGGAGATGCTCGACGGTTTACTAGCCGGGCGGGGCACCGGGGCGGCTGACCTGCCGCACCGCTTCCGGGCCGAGGCCCGCGAGGGTACGCTAGTGCTGTCCAGGTTGTGTTAAACTAACACTATGCCTGCGACGATGGAAGGTGGGAGCAAGAAGGGGCCGGGGCCGATGCCCCCGGAAAGCCGTTGGTTCCGCTGGACGGTCTGGCTGGTCCTGGGCCTGACGTTCATCTATCTCTACCGGCTGGGGTCCCTCTCCGCCACCGGCATCCCGCAGGAGATTTCCTACAGTGAGCTGTACCAGTGGCTTTCCTCTGACTCCGCCCCGAACAAGGTCAAGACGGCGATCCGGACCGAAAACATCCTGCATGGTGAGACGGAGGACGGCCGCCGGTTCGTGGTGAACCTTCCCGACAGCGACCCGGACCTGCTCAAGCTGCTCCGGGAGAAAGTCCCCACCTTCAAGCTGGAGCCGCCCCGCACCTTTTGGCTGAGTTTCTTCTTCAACCTGGCGGGCCCCCTGCTGCTGCTGGGCGCCTTCTGGATGCTCATGTACCGCGGAGCAGCCCAGGGGGGCGGCCGGATCCTTTCGTTCGGCAAGAGCCGGGCGCGGCAGGCCACTAATGAGGACGGGCAGCGGGTCACCTTCGCCGACGTGGCCGGCGTGAAGGAGGCCAAGGAAGAGCTTCAGGAAGTGATCGAGTTCCTCAAGGATCCCAAGAAATTCCAGCGGCTTGGCGGCAAGATCCCCAAGGGGGTGCTGCTGCTGGGTCCCCCCGGCTGCGGCAAGACCTTGTTGGCGAAGGCGGTCGCGGGTGAAGCCGGCGTTCCATTCTTTTCGATCAGCGGGTCGGACTTCGTCGAGATGTTCGTCGGCGTGGGGGCCAGCCGCGTGCGGGACCTGTTTGAGCAGGCCAAGAAATCGGCCAAGGCGCACGGCCGAGGCTGCATCATCTTTATTGACGAGATCGACGCCGTTGGGCGGCAGCGGTTCGCCGGTATCGGCGGCGGCCATGACGAGCGGGAGCAAACCTTGAACGCCCTTCTGGTGGAGATGGACGGCTTCAACACGCAGGAGGGTGTGATCCTGGTGGCCGCCACAAACCGGCCCGACGTGCTGGATCCGGCTCTTCTCCGGCCCGGCCGCTTCGACCGGCAGATCGTGGTGGACCGGCCCGACTTGGTCGGCCGGGAAGAGATCCTGAACGTTCACGTCCGGCGGGTGAAGCTGGGCAAAGAGGTGGACCTGCGCGTGATTGCCCGGCAGACGCCCGGCTTCTCCGGGGCGGACCTGGCCAACCTTTGCAACGAAGCCGCCCTCTTGGCGGCCCGCAACAACAAGGATGCGGTCGGCATGAAGGAAATGGAAGCGGCGATTGAGCGGGTGATGGCCGGCCCGGAGCGGAAATCCCGCGTGATCTCCCCCTACGAGAAATCCATCGTGGCCTGCCACGAAGCAGGCCACGCGCTGGTTTCTATGATGGTGCCCGGCGCCGACCCTCTGCACAAGGTCTCGATCATCCCGCGCGGAACGGCCGCGCTCGGCTACACGATGCAGACGCCGCTGGAAGACCGCTACCTGATGACCCGCCAGGAACTGCTCGGCAAGCTGACGGTGCTGATGGGAGGCCGGTCCGCCGAGGAACTCACCTTCAACGAGATCACCACCGGTGCGCAGAACGACATCGAGGTGGCCACCGACATCGCCCGCCGCATGGTCTGCGAGTATGGCATGAGCGAGCGTCTCGGCAGCCTCGCCTACGGCAAGCGGGAGTCGATGGTCTTCCTGGGCCGCGACATGGGGGGGGACAGCAACTACTCCGGCCAGACGGCAGTGGCGATTGATGAAGAGGTTCGCCGGCTTGTCCAGGAAGCGCACGACCGGGCCCGGAGCATCCTCACCCAGCACAAGGACCGTCTGAAAAGGCTGGCCGACACGCTGCTCGAAAAGGAAGTCTTGGACGGTGACGAGGCCAAGCGGATCGTGATGTCCGATGAGCCGGCCGTAGAAACGCCGCCCTCCGCGGGCGAGCAGACCGGGCCTGTCGCCACAGGCTGATCCGAACATTTCCCACGAACTTCTCTGCGGACGGTTCCGTCTTTCTCTGGATCGCCGTCCCCTGATCATGGGCATCCTGAACGTCACCCCCGATTCCTTCAGCGACGGCGGCCGGTTCCTCTCCGTCGGCCAAGCGGTCTCCCATGCGTTGCGCATGCAGAAGGAAGGAGCCGACCTGATTGATGTGGGTGGTGAGTCCACTCGTCCGGGTGCCCGCCCGGTCCCCGCGCGGGAGGAGATGCGCCGGATCTTGCCGGTCATCGAGCGGTTGGCCGGCCGGCTAAAAATCCCGATCTCCGTGGACAGCTCGAAAGCTTCAGTGGTTGAGGCGGCGTTGCGGGCCGGCGCTTCTCTAGTGAACGACGTGACGGCGCTGGGGGACCCGGCGCTGGGGCAGGTGGTCGCTCGGCACGGCGTCCCGGTGATCCTCATGCACACGCGAGGAACCCCCCGCACGATGAAATCCAAAGCCCGTTACAAGCACCTTCTGCCGGAAGTCCTCTCGGAACTCAAACGCTCGGTGAAGAAGGCGCTTACTGCCGGCATCCACCGCGAGAAAATCCTGATTGACCCCGGCATCGGATTCGCCAAGAGCGCCGACCAGAGTTTGGAGCTCATCCGGCGCCTCCCGGAGTTCAAGAAGCTGGGTTTCCCGGTGGTGGCCGGCCCCTCCCGGAAATCCTTCATCGGCTTGGCGCTCGGCGACTCGGGCGGCGACCGGCTGATCGGCACCGCGGCGGCGGTCGCCTTGTGCGCCGCCGGCGGAGCGGACATCCTTCGCGTGCATGACGTCGCGGCGATGCGCCAAGCGGCCCTCGTCGGCCGCGCGATTGGACGGGCCGGCTGATGCCGAAGCTCGGCGTCAACGTGGACCACGTGGCGACCCTGCGCCAGGCCCGGCGCGGTTCACTCCCCAGTCCCGCCTGGGCCGCGAGGGAAGCGCAAGCCGCGGGTGCCTCCAGTATCGTCTGCCACTTGAGGGAGGACCGCCGGCACATCCAAGACTCCGATTTGGCCACGATCCGCTTGGCAGTCCGCTTACCGCTTAATTTAGAGATGGCGGCCCACCCGGAAATCGTCCGGATCGCCTGCCGCTTGAAGCCGGAGCAGGCGACGCTGGTGCCGGAGCGGCGGCGGGAGCTGACCACCGAGGGAGGCTTGAATCTCCGGCAGGGAGGCCGGCGGTTGTCGGACGCCGTGCGGCGCCTGTCCGATGCCGGGATCCGCGTGAGCCTGTTCATTGACCCCTCTTTCGACTCCGTTCGCCGTTCGGCCGATTTGGGCGTCCCTATGGTCGAACTGCACACCGGCCGGTATGCCGAAGTGGCGGCTGGCGCTGCCCGGCGGAGAGAGCTGGAGAAATTAAAGGAAGTGGTCCGGCTCGGCCGGAAAGAAGGGCTCATCGTGGCGGCAGGTCATGGATTGGATTACACGAATACGCGCCCCGTGGCGGCGATCCCGGAAATGGAAGAGCTGAACATCGGTTTCTCGATCGTTGTTCGCGCCATCGAGGTAGGGTTTCGGAGAGCGGTCAAAGAGATGGTGAGGTTGGCCCGATGAAGATCATAGGAACCGGCGTGGACTTGGTGGAGGTGCCCCGCTTCCGGAAGTCAGTGAAGCGCTGGGGCGTCCGGTTCTTGCATCGCCTCTTTACGCCGGATGAGCTGGCTTACTGCCGCAGTTACAAGGACCCGCACGAGCACCTGGCGGTCCGGTTCGCCGCCAAGGAGGCGGTGGTCAAGGCGATCGGCGCTCCAAAGGGACTGGCGTTGGAGTGGAAAGACCTGGAGATCATCCGGGCCTCCTCCGGCCAGCCGGGCGTCCGGTTCAAGGGCTCCCTAAGCCGCTGGAAGAAGCTGAAAGTGCATCTCTCTCTTAGCCACACCAAGCAGTACGCGGTGGCCAGCGCGGTCGTCACCTCATGAGGAGGGGGCCAATGAAAGGTGCCAGGTCTAAGACCTGGCACCTTTCCACGCGCCGCCGGGCCGACTCTCATAAAGGGGACTACGGCCACGTCCTGGTAGTCGGCGGCGCGCGGGGGATGACCGGAGCCCCCATTCTGTGCGCGCAGGCGGCGCTGCGTTCGGGGGCGGGGTTGGTCTCCCTGGCGGCGCCGAAAGAGGTCTACCCGGTCATCGACCGGAAAGCTCCGCCTGAGATCATGGTCCATCCGCTGCCGGGGGGGTTGCCGGCTTTATTGAAACGGGCGAGTGTCCTCGCGGTGGGGCCGGGCCTAGGCCGAGGCTCGGTACAGAAAAGGTTGGTCCGCCGCCTGCTCGCCAAATCAACGCAGCCGATGGTGATTGACGCCGACGGCATCGTCGCCCTCAAGAGTCTCAAAAAGCTGAAGCGCTCTTCGCGGGCGGGGGAAACGGTGATCACGCCCCACCCAGGCGAGATGGCGAACCTGCTGGGGATCCCTATTAAGGAAGTCCAGTCCAACCGGAAGGGAATCGCCGTCGCGACGGCCAAGCGCCTCGGCGCGGTCGTTGTCCTCAAAGGCCACCACACCGTGATTGCCTCTCCCTCCGGCCGAGTCGTTCTCAACTCCACCGGAAATCCCGGCATGGCCACCGCCGGCATGGGGGACGTGCTGACCGGAGTGATCGCTGCCTTGATCGGCCAGGGGGCGGACGCTTTCCACGCGGCCGTCGCAGGGGTTTACCTGCACGGCCTAGCCGGCGATCTCGCCGCCAAAAGGCAAGGTCAGGTGAGCCTCACCGCCGGCGACGTCCTGGCCGCGTTGCCTGCTGCATTTCAGAAAGCTCTTTGATATAATACAGACGTTTGTCTATTGACCATCTTGCCGGTGTAGCTCAATGGTAGAGCACCTCTTTTGTAAAGAGGCCGCTGGGGGTTCGATTCCTCTCACCGGCTCCAACTTAGAATGCATAAGAAAACCAAAGGAACTATAGCCGAGCTCCACGTTTGTGCTGATCTCATTAAGCAGGGATGGCATATCCTGCTTCCTTATGGAGAGAACCAGCGCTACGACGTGGTTGCTGAGAAGGAAGGCCGGTTCCTAAGAATCCAAGTCAAGTACGTCACTCCGAAGGATGGAAGGTTGTACGTCAATTGTCAGAGCAGTAATAACTGGTCGGTCGAACCGTACACTTCGGCTCAGATCGATGTGATTGCAGCCTTTAATCCTCAGGATCATCGTGTTTACTATGTACCCGTCAGGGAGATTTGCAAAACTAAGATGGCTTTAAGGCTGGAACCCGCGAAGAACGGCCAACAAAAAAAGATTCGTTACGCGAAGGACTTCGGCGAGTTTCCCGGTTTTGTGAAAGAGGCCAACTTGTTTTCATATTCTTCTCCCCGTACAATGGAACGTTCTTGCGGGGCAGGTACCCAAGCGGCCAAAGGGGACAGACTGTAAATCTGTTGGTGCAAGCCTTCAGAGGTTCGAATCCTCTCCTGCCCATTTTCCTTTATCTCTACTGTCTTGTTGGAGGAGGGAACCGATGGGCCGATTCTTCTTTAGCTTCTTCATCACCCTGGTGATCGGTTACTTCTCGATCTTTCTCGCGACCATCGCGGGCGGGCTGCTCTTTTTCGGGAAGTACGCGCCGCTCCCCTCTCCGGAGAAGGTGCCCTATGCGGTCGCGCGGCTGGTGGTCCTGGCGGTGAACCTCTTTCCGGGCCTCCTGTTCACGCGATGGAAGGCAAGGAAGGATCCATCAAACTCCATGTGGGTCTGGCTCGGCGGCCTGCTGGCCTCGGGAATCATTTCGGTGCTTGCGCTGGGCCTCATGTTTTTCAGCGGCGCGGATTGAGAATCGACGCGGGCGTAGTTCAATGGTAGAACGGGAGTTTTCCAAACTCCTCACGGCGGTTCGATTCCGCCCGTCCGCTCTTCCTCTATAGGCAACGCTGATGCATTGGCCGTGCCTTTACCCCGCGAGGGGGAGGCACGGAAAAATGTAACTTCCCCGTAATATGTTAGAAATAATCTTGACATCCACCCGTATCTCCTTATAATTAAGTCTTTTGCACGGTTAGTATTGGTTTCTACTGCTGATTAGCGAGCCATCGCTTCGCTGGAGTAGCTCAGTTGGTAGAGCACGTCCTTGGTAAGGACGGGGTCGCGGGTTCAATTCCCGTCTCCAGCTGAGGGAGCGGTGGACTATTCTCATTTTTTATTGGGCAAGTCCACACAGAGAACCTTTTTAAGGAGAAGGCGCCATGGCGGTTAAGGAAAAGTTTGAGCGCACGAAGACTCACGTCAACGTCGGGACCATCGGCCACGTCGACCACGGGAAGACGACGCTGACGGCCGCGATCACCAAGGTGCTGGCCAAGAAGGGTCAGTCCACCGAGAAGAGCTACGCCGACATTGCTAAGGGCGGCGTGGTTCGCGGCGAGAGCAAGATCCTGACCGTGAGCATCGCGCACGTGGAGTATGAATCCGACGCCCGGCACTACGCGCATGTGGACTGCCCGGGTCACGCGGACTACATCAAGAACATGATCACCGGCGCCGCCCAGATGGACGGCGCCATTTTAGTGGTCAGCGCGCCGGACGGCCCGATGCCGCAGACGCGGGAGCACATCCTGCTGGCCCGCCAGGTGAACGTACCGGCAATCGTGGTCTTCCTTAACAAGTGCGACCTGGTGACCGATCCTGAGCTTTTGGAGCTGGTGGAGTTGGAGATCCGGGAGCTGCTGACCAAGTACGGTTTTCCGGGCGACAAGACCCCCATCATTAAGGGAAGCGCCACGAAGGCGATGGCCGGCGATCCCGAGGGGGAGAAGTCGATCTTTGACCTGCTGAAGGCGGTGGATGAATTCATCCCGACCCCGAAGCGTGAGATTGAGAAGCCGTTCCTGATGGCGGTGGAGGATGTCTTCTCCATCACCGGGCGCGGCACCGTCGGCACCGGCCGGATCGACCGCGGCGTCGTGCACGTGAACGACGAGGTGGAAGTGGTTGGTCTCCGTCCGCAGACGAGCAAGGTCGTCGTGACCGGCGTTGAGATGTTCCGCAAGACGCTGGACGAGGGCCAGGCGGGCGACAACGTCGGCCTGCTGCTGCGCGGCACGGACAAGAGCACGCTGGAGCGCGGTATGGTGCTGGCGAAGCCGGGGTCCATCACTCAGCACATGAAGTTCAAGGCGGAGGTGTACGCCCTCACCAAGGAAGAGGGTGGGCGGCACACGCCGTTCTTTACCGGTTACCGGCCCCAGTTCTATTTCCGGACGACGGACGTCACCGGGGTGGGAACGCTTCAGAAGGGGACCGAGATGGTGATGCCGGGCGACAACGCTAACGTGGACGTGGAGTTGATCTCGCCGATCGCCATGGAGAAGGGCCTCCGTTTCGCCATCCGCGAGGGCGGCAGGACGGTGGGCGCGGGCGTCATCACCGAGATTACGGCGTAAGTAAGAGGGGGTTGCGTCTGTGCGTGAACTGATTACATTAGCGTGTGACAAGTGCCGGCGCCGTAATTACGCCTCCACTCGGAACACCACAGAGCATCCCGATCGTTTGGAGCTCAAGAAGTTCTGTAAGTTCTGCCGGTCTCACACGCCGCACCGTCAGACCAAATAGGCCAGTAGCTCTAACTGGTAGAGCGACGGACTCCAAATCCGATGGTTGGGGGTTCGAATCCCTCCTGGCCTGGGACACTACCCAGTGATTACAAAGACGATCGCGTTTATTAAAGATGTCAAGAGCGAGTTGAGCCAGGTCTCATGGCCGACCTTCGGACAGTTATTGGACTCGACGAGAGTGGTGTTGGTGACGATGGTGCTGTTGTCGGCGATCATCGGCACCTTCGACCTGGTCTGCGCGCGGCTGATCAGTTGGGCGATCCGCTGATGGAGAAGCAGTGGTTCGTGGTCCACACGCTGACCGGGCAGGAGGAGAGGGTCAAGACCGCGCTCCAGAAGGCGATTGACGCCGGCCACTGCGGGGACTCGATCTCGCAGGTGCTGGTGCCGATGGAGAAGGTCTCCGAGGTAAAGGCCGGCAAGAAGACGATCTCGGAGCGGCGTGTTTTCCCGGGATACGTGCTGGTGGAGATGGCCTTAAGCGACGAGACCTGGTACCTGGTCAAGACGACGCCCGGCGTGGCCGGCTTCGTCGGATCGGGCGGCCGGCCGGTGCCGCTGCGGGAAGAAGAGGCGGCGCAGATCCTCCAGGCGACGCAGGAGAAGATGGACAGGCCGATCCCGAAGGTGATCTTCGATAAGGGAGAGGCGGTGCGGATCAACGAAGGGCCCTTCACGAACTTCAATGGGACGGTCGAAGAGATCCATCCGGAAAAGGGCAAGCTGAGGGTGATGGTGACGATCTTCGGACGTTCCACCCCCGTTGAGCTCGAGTACTGGCAAGTCGAGAAAGTCTAGCCGATGGCCAAAAAAGTCATAGCATCCATCAAGCTCTATTGTCCCGCGGGGGCGGCCAACCCAGCCCCTCCGGTGGGGCCTGCCCTGGGCTCGCACGGCCTGAACATCATGGAATTCTGCAAAGCCTTCAACGAGAAGACGAAAGGCCAGGAGGGGCTGACCCTTCCGGTGGTGATCACGGCTTTCGAGGACCGGACCTTCACCTTCATCATCAAGAGCCCGCCCGCGTCGGTGCTGCTCAAGCAGGCCGCCGGCGTGGCGAAGGCCTCCGGAACGCCCAACCGCGAGAAGGTCGGCAAGGTCTCCAAGTCCAAGGTGCGGGAGATCGCGCAGGCAAAGAAGCAGGCTTTGAACACCTCTTCGATGGATCAAGCGGTCAAGA
>JAUSCU010000014.1 GCA_030651065.1 Candidatus Omnitrophota bacterium
GGCCGAGCCATTTCCCGAACTTGGGGCCGAGGTCGTTCAAAACATTTTCCAGCGCCCGATTGACCACCGGCGGGCCAGTCGGCATGGCGGGGAACAGTTCGTTCGCCCGCTGCACGTAGACGGCGGTGGCAACCCGGTTCAGGGAATCCAGAGCGCCCAGCACTCCGCGCGCCGCCTGGAAGAAGGCGGCCGCTTCGGGCGCCTGCTTGCGGAACTGCTCCATCAGGTTCGATTGGGCTTTCTGAACCAGCCGGAACCCAATGGCTTCATCGAGCAAACCGGCGGAGAGAAGGATGCTGTTGTAGCCGCTCTCCACCGCGTGCAGGGAGCCGCCGATCTCCTGCTGGAGCCGGCCGAACGCGGCCAGCTCGGTCTTGACGTAGTTCCCCTTCCAGGCGTGGTAGCGGTTGATCAAAACGTCGTACCGCGCGTTCGCCTTGGCCGTGTCGATCGTTCCGGTCGTCCGGTACTCGTCGTAAAGGTCGTGGCGGAACTTGAGGGAGTCCATCTCCATCTCCTGAAGCTCCGGCGAAAGATCTTTCACCTGCTGGGTGAGCACCTGGCCCCAGGTCGTCTTGGAACCGGCCTGCGCCGGGCTCTCCAGCCACTTCACCATTCGGTCGATCGTGACGTTCAAATTCTTGACCGAGGAGTCCAATGCCGCTTCGGCCGTGGCGATCCGGCCGGGGTCCTTGCTCTCCAGCGCTTTCTGCAGTTCAGCCGCGTTCTCCCGAACCTGAGCCAGCTGGCCTTTCTGCCCTTCCTGGCCCTGCAGCGTAGTCCGGAAACCTTGCAGTTCCGGAACCCGATCGAACGCCTCCAGCGCCATCACTTTCGGCTTCTGGCCGGACATGCCCGGCATCGAGACGATCTCCGTCAAGCTGCGCTCCACACTCTCGGCTGTCTTCCAGAAAGAATCAGCGCCCGGCAGGATCTCAGCGACCTTCTGAACAGAGGTCTGGGCCTGCAGAACCAGCGGGTGAGACAGGTATTTGGCCAGCATCTGCTGCTGTTCGGGAGTGAGCGCTGCTACTTTAAGTTCCAGCGCCGCAACCGCCGCCCGCTGGGCGCGGAAAACCCCGGCAAACGGCGCGATCTGGTCGCGAACTGCCTGGACCGCCTCGGGATTGGCGGTGAATTCTTCAAGCTTCGCGCGGGCCGATTTCAATTCGTTAAGCAGACCCACCAGTTGCTCGTCCGTTTGAGGTTTCGCGAGCTCACTGTTGACCTTCGCCGCGGCGGCACCCGCCAACGCCAGCGGGCCTTCCGGAAGTTTCTGCTGGAGGGCGCGGCCTTCGAGGGCGCCGTTGTTCAGGTACGACTGCAGGCGGCCCATTCCCTGCTCGGCCGCGAGGTAGTCGCCAAACGCCTGAGCCACCTGCTCTCCGTATTTCGACCGGACCATCTCCACCAGCTGAACCATCTCCTTCCGGACATCCTGCACCGTACGCTGGGCCTGCTGGAACAAAGGCAGTTTCTTCGACCCTTCATCACGCGCTTTCTTAAGAGCACCCTCCAGGGAGTCGGCAATCCCCTTCACTTTCTCCGCGGAAGGAATCCCGATGGTGTCGGCCGCTTCCTGGAGCTCTTTCTCCACGGCTTCCACCGCCTTCGGATCCGCCGCGAAGTGCTCCAGCGCCTCGACCGCCTGCTTCAATTGGCCGTTCCAATCATCTTTCTTGGCGGCGAAGTCCTCTAACGAGAGTTCGCCCATATCGCGGCCCATCTGAACCATGACCTTGAAGACTTTATCCAAATCCTTGTTCTCAAAAGTCGGCGGTTCGCCGGAGCCACCGAGCCGGATGTCCATTGCTCCGATCCGGGCGGCTTGCATCTGCCATGTGAACAGCTTCTTGATCTGGTCGCCGCCGGGTACCTTCTCAAAACCGCTGATCAGCAGGTGCATCGCCAGCGCGTGGTTGAGCTCCATTTCCTTGGCGGTCAGCAGAGTCGCCGCGTTCTCGGGGGAAAGTTTCGGCTGGTCTTTGAGGAGACCGGCGAGCCCTTCGTACGCTTTTCGGACGAACCGGATCGACTCCGGCAGGTTCGACTTGTCGCTGGACAGCTTAGCCTCGATCTGCTTGATCCGCTCGGGGGTCATGGACTCGCCCAGCGTGGCAGCCGCGCTCTCCAGCTTGTCAACCAAACCGTCGGCCTTCTTCAGGAACGCTTCCGTGTCGAGGGTTCCGTTTTCGTTCTTCGGCATTTCGCGCAGCTCGGTGAAGAATTCCTGAATTAGCGCGGTCTCCTCATTCAATTCCACTCCCCCCAGCCGCTCTTGGATCCAGCCTCGAACTTCCGGGGAACCGCCGGTCTTGGCCTCGATCAATCCCCGGTTGGCCTGGATCGACAGGTAATCCTTGTAGACCTGACGCGCCGTTTGGGCCCCGGCGGCCGTGAACTTGTCCTCAAAAAGACGATCCAGACCGACCAAAGCTTTCTCAGCGCGATGGAACAGCTCCTCCACGTTGCGCAGGTCGCGCTGTTGGCCGGCTTTCAGGCCATCTTTCAGCTCAACCTTCAAATCATTGAGGAAGGCCTTGAGCTCGACTCTAAAGGAGCGGAGCGACCCCGGCCCTTGCGCGGAGGTGAACTTTTTCACCTCGGTGCCCAGACCCTCGAGGGCTGTCTTGTATTCAGCCAGGAACGTCGAAGCTGCCTTGCTCAGGTCGGCCAGCTCTTTCTGGTAATCGCCGAATTTTTCCGGATGGGCCTTGACCGCCTCAGCGATCCTTCCAAGCCGGGCGGCCAGATTTTCTCCCTTGGCCTTCAGACCCGAAAGTTCCTTGTCGGCTCGCAAAACCGCGTCCATCGCCTGGCTCATCACCTTCCCGGGATCGACGTCGTCCGGCTTGGCTTTGGGCTTGCCCATCAGGGTTTCCTCGATACCTTTCATACCCTCCCGGGCCGGGCCCATCGCCGCCTGCAGCTCATCCACCTTCTTCGATTGAGCGGCGGCTTCCTGGTTCAACGTCTGCAGCTGTCGAACCTGGCTTTCCACCTTGCCGCCCAGCTGCTCCGGAGTGAGCGGTTCGGCGGCCTGCACGGCCGGCACTTCAAAAATCTTTCCTTCCCCCTGGAGTTCGACCCCCAGGGTCTGGCCCTCCTTAACCGTGATGTCGATGGTCTTGTTGATGATGTCTTCCAGCTTCCCTTCGAACCGCACCTCTCCATTCACGCGAATGGTGACGTTGCTATCCAAAATTTTCTGCTCGACCTTGCCGGTGGACTTGATCTCCAGCTTGCCGTTTGGACCCACCTCCACTTTGACGTGGGAAGGGTCAATGAAAGAATGGCCGTCTGCCTGGGCCTTCCCGCCCGGCTTGACAGTGACTTCCAGCGTCGAGCCGTCCTTTTTCACGAAAGCGGTGGCGTTGCCCTTTATTTCACCTCGGATAATCGTCTCTCCCTGAGGCACGCTCTCTTCCGGCATGGCGCCGAACATCGCGGCCACCAGCGGCAACAGCTGCCGGGGAATACCGCCCCCCTGCCGTTCGCCCGTTGAGGGTGTGACCATGGACTGCTTGTTCCCCATCGGTACACGGTCTCCGACCGGCATCGGCTTGGAAGCCGGCCGCCCCTTGGGCTGGCCCGGCACCGGGAACAGTTTTTCCGGCTGCCCGCCCTTGGGTGCCGGCTTGATCTCTCTCATCCCAGCCGGGTCGCTCTTCTCAACACCGTATTCGAGCTGAACGCGGAGGAGGCCGCTCTTGGGATCCTGCGTGATGGTCGGGTTGAAGCGGGTCGGCTCCACCCGCGTGCTCAGTCTCTGCGCCGCGACCAAAGGCAGTTTTTCATCCAGCTTGTAGAACACTTGATCCTTGCCGGTCTCCGGATTCTTGAGATCGGAGTGCAAAATCACGCCGATGGGAACCAACTGGGCCTCCTCAGCGGGCCAGGAGGAGAAGACCACCCCTTCCGAAACCGGGCGCTGACCGGACTGGTGCCGCTCCGGGAAGATACCGTAGACATCCCGCGTGTGGTATTCCTTGGCCCCTTCCAAAGCTTCGGCCGTCGTATCCTTACCGATGGCGGTCGGGAATTCGATGACCATCTGGTTCTTCGGATCCGTCCCGAGGGTCCCCAACCCGGAGGACTGCTTCTTTGGATCGGTCAGGAACGACCCGGCCTGGATCTTCGCCAGATCATCCTTGTGCAGGAAGAGCACTTGGGAATCTCCCTCCCGGAAAGCCGCCAGATCCCGCGCCTTCAAATCGGAGGGCTGGATCCGGCTGCCCTTGGCTTCATAGACCCGGCTGTCCGGATCCACCACCAGCATCACCAGTTTGCTCAGTTTCCAGTTGTCGGGAGCGGCCGCCACCTTCCCTTCATAGAGGTAGGTGACGAGTTCCCGTGTCACGACGCCGCTCTCCGTCACCTTAACCCGCACGCCGTTGACGCCCAGCACCGCGGTGTCATCCTTAGCCACCGTGTAGACCCGGCCGTCCGGAAGACCCAAGACCACGGCACCAATCCCCTTCCCGTCAGGCCCGGGAAGAGTCATGTCCGAGAGAAGCGACCGCTGCCCTTCCTCGTTGGAGAAGGCCGTCACGACCTGCGAGACATTCACCCGTTCTGTGCCCATCTGAAGCCGGATCGCGCCACCTTCCTGCTGGAGACTGGCGCCCCGCACAAAATTACCGGTAAAGGTATAGGAAACCGGGGTTGTGGATTCCATCGCCCGGTCCGTGACCAGCAGGATCTGAATCGAATCGGTTCCAGCCACCACCCTGCCCATGCCGGGGTCCTTGCCGAGGAACTTCACCGTTTTGTAATCCTGATCCCCCAACTGGTAGTAATAATCTTCCTTATCCGAGATCTCAAGCCCAGTGATCGTACCGGCTTTGTTGACCACGTTCTGCACCACGCCGGCCTGAACAGCCCAGACCCGGTCGGGAGTCACATCGGCCTTGCCATCGGCGCCAAGATCCATCACCCGCGGCTTGAACGCCTCCAGAGCCTGCTGGCCCGCTTCAGCGCCGTAGAGGGTCCGGTCGCCGGGCGGAAAAGCGAAGTCCTTCGCTCTTTGTGTCGTGGCGTCGACGGTCATGACACTGCCCATCTTGCCGTTGCCGACCGTCACCACCATCGTGACATCCTGCCGGCTGCCGCCTTTAACCTCAAACGGCTGGCCGAGGGGGGCGTTCCCATCGGCGCCAGGGATGGTGGAACCGATCACCGCTTTGCCGTGGAACGGCGCCAGCGTCTGAGGCGCCCCCCACAGGAGATCCTGCGGCGCCACCAGGTAGATTCCCTTTTCGCCGTCCGGAACCAACTTCTGGCCTGGGAACCCAAGATCCGCTTCGATCATCAATTTGCTGCCTTTTTGCTCGGTCAGGTAATAGCGTGGGTTGCGCAGTTCCAGCTTTCCGTTTTGGGCCGATTCGACGATGCCGATCTGAACCACGGTGGCCGGGCGGACCGATCCGTCCGGCATCAAGACCAGCATCTTCTCGGCAACCATGGCGCGAGTGCCCGCCTGGAATCCGTAGATCCGCTGGGTTCCCGCGTCGGCTCGGATTAACAGCTCCTTCTGGGTATCGGCGTTTATTACGCGGCTGGACACTGTGCCGTCCGGTTTCGACTCGTACAGGGCGATGACCTTCTGCTGGCTCTGAACCGTCAGCGGTACTTCACCCCGCGATTTGATATCGCCCACCTGAGCCAGATCCACCACGCCGCGGATCGCGATCGGATCGGACTGGGGTTTGACCAGTCCTTCCGGCGCGAAGGCCACCTGGAACTCGCCCTTCACCGGCAGGGGCCCAAGTTCCTTCGCCGATTGGCTCAACACGCCGGCGTCGGTCGTGGCGAAACTCCGAGTGTCCTTGAGCGCCAGCGTCCCGTCCGCCCGGCGGGTAACCTCGCCCAGCGTGGAGATGAGCTGTTTCGCGGTGTCGTACACCTGGACCTTGCCGTCCGGCGTCTTGACCGGCTTGCCATTTTCCATCGCGGGGCCGCTCACCATCGGGTAGTTCTGCTGATAGAGGGCGTTCTCGCCGACCCGGGATCCCAACGCTTTCTTGTCCAGCCCGCTGTAGGTGAAGAGCTGGCCGGCATCTCCGGTGATCGGCCGGTTTTGGGCATCCATCAGTAAGGTCTCCGTCCGCACCACCTTGCCGCCGGACACTTCCACGATCGTGATGACCTGGGCTTCCTGCCGGCTGGTGAACTTCACCTCGGAGCCGAGCTTGCCCTCGGCCGAGGCCAGATCGAGCTTTCCGCCCTGCAAGGCAAAGCGGCCGTCCTGGAGCTGGTTCTTCTGGAGAAAGACCTCGCTTAAGTTCCCCTGGGCATCCGGAATCCGTTCACCCAGGTCCGTGACTTCCGTTGTGTACCCGCCGTCGGCTCCCCGTTGGAACGCGCGCGAGCCGGGCAACAAACGCCGGGCGCCGTTTTCCCGGATCTCCGACCCGCCCTGGATGCGAACGTTCTGCCCGCCTTGCAGGTCAAGAACAGGAACTTTCCTACCGTCGATCTCGATGGTCTGAGGCTTCCCGTCGGTCCCAACCACCGGCTGGGCGACCGAGAAGACATCTTCGTAGCGGCCGACCTGGCCCAGCGGGCTGAAACCGAAGATTCGCCCCTTAACGTCGGTGTTCGGGAAGAGCTGAGTTTTGGGATCGCCCGCCAGGGTGAAAATTTCGCTGTTCGGCACAATGTTGCCTTTGGGATCCAGCTTGAGGGTCATCTCCACTAAGATCCGCCGAGCCGGTCCCATCGCGGCTTGCCCGGCTATTGGATCCGTTGGAATGGAGATCAACCAGCTGCTTCCCTGCAGTTTCACTTCCGACACCCCTTCCGGAATCATCAAAGGCGAGCCGGCTGCCTGCCCGATCGGCATGGGATACTGCTGGACAATCCGGGCGCCCGGAACAATCTGGCCGGTCTTGTCGTACACCATTTCGTGCACGACACTACCGACGATCTTGGCCCCCGCCGAGGTGATTTCCATCGTCCCTTCGGTCTGAAGGAACGGCACGATCGACCGGGAGACGCTCTGGTTTCCTTGAGCGTCCCTCTGGAACGCGAAACCGAAGACACGCGTGCCTTCAACGGATTGGCCGTGATAGACCACCCGCGGCTGGCCGGTCTGGCCGTCCGGCAGAGTGGCGGCCACTCCGCCGCGGTTGATGAAGTCGGTGGTCAGCGGCGCGAATTGCCGGCTTGCCGGCTGAGCCGCGGGCGTCGCCGGCTGCGCGGAAGAACCGGGCTGAACAGCCGGAGCCGTCGCGGCCGAAGGAACCAACATCCGCTGAAGCGTCTGAACAGCCACCCGCGGATCCCCCGCCAGGTGAATGAACGCTCCGCGGAAATTGGGGTCTGGGCTGGCGGCCTTCACGGCGATGCCCAATTCGGGAACCACCGTGTCCTCCCGGCCGGCGAAGCTCAGGGGCTGGGGCTGGGCCGGATCAGTCTCCCCGCCCAGCATATGAGGGCCGCGGCTACGCACCGGCCCGGAAAAATCGAACATCGCGTCGCCGCGGGTCCGGTACGACATCGCGGCGACTATGGAACCGGGAATCTCCTTCAATCCCTTGACCGTGTAGAGCGGCTTGCCGCTATCGTCCTGACCGACCGCGCCGTTCTTCATCCAGGCCGGCTGGAACAGAACCAGCGGCATCTTTTCGCTGCCCTTCAAGTCGCCCCAGGTGATCGCGCTTTGAATAGCTTGGGTCAATTTGACATAGCCGGACATATCCCCGTTGAAACCCTGGAGAATATGAGGTTCGGTATCGTCGGCGAAGAAGGGGGCCAAGCCGGACAGGTCCTGGGACTTCAGCGCGGCCATCAAACCGCCGTAATATTTCTCGGCCGTGGTCACGGCGCCCGCCGGCGACTGTGCCAGCAGTTCGGTGAACTCCGCGTAGAAACCGAACTGGCTCACCTTGGCGCTTCGGGCCCAGTCGAACAGGACCTTCTGCTGGTTGGGCGTCATCCGCATGAATTCCGGCCCGCCGACGATCAGCGATGTTTGGATCCCCTTGTCGCTGAGGGTCTTTAGGGCTCCGAAGAAGGCCTTCGTCATCTCGGCCGACTGGAACAGCTCCGCGGGCTTGTACAGCGTGAACATGAGCGGCCGGCCGCCCAAGTGCGTCTTCAGCCCTTCCAGATTGCCTCGAACACCCGGCACCGGGATCGCGGCCTGCGCCGGAGCGCCCAATGTCGGGGCGTTCTGGATCTGCTTGTTCAGCCAAGTCTTGTCGCCGAATGCCTGCGTGTAGGCCTTCTGGGACAGCGTGCTTAAGACGCCGGGGCTCTTCTGCTCCAGCGCCATCAGCGCGTCGATCTGGCGAACCAACCCCGCGGACCGGGCGGAAATACCGTCCATGGAAGCCACCTCGATCTTTTCGGCACCTTGGGCCAACTTGCCCCCCTCCCGGGCCGTTTCGTACACCGCGTCGAGCGCTTTCGCGTAGAGGTTGTAATAATTGTTGGAGGAGGAGCTCGCCGACAGAGCGTACTCGGCCATCCGACTCAAGCTGAATAAAATAGCGCCCCGTCCCGCGCCGGCCAATTCACCGATATTGGAAGAATATTCCTCATCCACCTCGTCAAGCTTGTATCCCAGCACATCATTAAAGGTGTGGGTCAGCTCATTCCAGGAGGTGGAATGGACCATGGCGTCCGTGATCGCGGTGACCGGAGCCACCTGCCCGCCCTGGACGAATTGCGCCTGATACAGCTTGATCCGGCTCTCGATGAGATCGGCGACCGCTTTTTCAGTGCCGACGAATGCCGCCAGCCTATCCGGAATGTCCAGGCCATCCTGCCGGTTCATGGCAATCGCTCCCAGCTCCCGCACCCCTTCAAAGAGACCCAGCATCGCTATGGCGGTCGGATTCTTCTCCTCGTTCACCATCGGGATGATTTCGGCCACTTTGCCGTCCCGGAGAAGCCCGATGATCTTCTGGGCCTCTTCCGGATGGGTCAGGACGGTATGAATCCGGGCGGCGCCGGGACTGAGGGAATTTCTATCCACGACCGCGACGTTGGTCCCAGGCATGTGGAATCCCTTCAGGTTGAACGCCGTGCCCTCGTACTGCTGGGCCCGCAGAAGG
>JAUSCU010000029.1 GCA_030651065.1 Candidatus Omnitrophota bacterium
GATTTGAAGATCCGGGTACCGAACAACAGTCTGGCCCTTTTAACGGAGATGAAGCTATGGAAATAACGAAGCGGTTTTTTTCCTGGACGGCGATCGGGATGGGGAGCCTGGCGTTGATCGGCAGCGTCGGCTGCCGGGCAACGGTGGCCGGCGACCCGGACCGCCCGATCAAGATCGAAGCGCACGTCACGATCGATGTGCGGCAGATCAAGGAGGAGGCCCACTCCATCGAGGATTTGGTGAACAGCCCGGCGCCGAAGAAGAGCTCCCGCGTGGGCGGCTGGCTGGTCGGGACCGCTTGGGCGGAGTTCAGCCCCGAGGTGATGGACGCGGTAAATTCCCGCCGCGACCGGGTCGGCCAGCTCAAGTCGGCCAAGGCGCAGGGTCTGATCGGCGAGGACAACCAGGGCCATGTGGCGGCACTCGGCGGCGGGCCGGAGATTCAGGCGCTGGTAGAGGCCGAGAACCGGGACCGGGAGACGATCTATCAGGCGCAGGTGCAGGAGAAGGGGCTGCCGGCCGACGCGATCGGGACGGTCCGGGCGGCGTTCGCGCAGGAGCAGTGGAACCGCGCCGAACCGGGCGAAAAAATTCAGACTCCTTCCGGCGAGTGGCAAACGAAGTAACGCTGACGGCGAAGGGGGAGCGCTGGCGCCGCACCCGGCACCCGTGGGTCTACCGCGACGACCTGCGAGGGGTGGCCGAGTCGCTGGCGGGGCAGGTAGTGCGCGTGAAAGGGCCCGACGGCACGCCGGTCGGGCAGGCCTTCTGCAACCCACGCTCCAAGATCACGCTGCGCTGGCTCACCGATGATCCGGATTGCCCGGTGGACCGGAGCTTCTGGGCCGGCCGGCTCCAAGCGGCGTTGGAGTTCCGGCAGCGGGTCGTCAAGGATTCCAGCGCCTATCGCCTGATCCACTCCGAGGCGGACGGCTTTCCGGGTCTCATTGTGGACCGTTACGGGGATATCCTGGTGGTGCAGTCTTTGAGCCTCGGCATCGAGCAGGTGCTGCCCACTCTGCTGGACCTGCTGGAGGGAATGCTTAGCCCCAAGGCGGTGGTGGCCCGCAACGATTCGCCGGTCCGCCGGCTGGAAGGGCTGGTCGTCGAGAAGAAACTCCTCTCCGGGAAACTGCCGGACCGGATTGAAGTAACAGAGGGAGAGCGCCGCTACCGGGTGGACGTCATGGAAGGGCACAAGACCGGCGCCTACCTGGACCAGCGGGAGAACCGGCTCTGGTCCAGGCAGTTCGCGCGGGGCCGGGTGCTGGATGCCTTCGCCTATCAGGGAGCGTTCACTCTGCAGGTGGCCGGCACCGCGCAAGAGGTGCTTGCCGTTGAGGATTCCGCGGCGGCGCTGGAACGGCTCAAAGAGAATCTCGAACTCAACGGCATCACCAACGTCCGGGCCGAACGGGGGAACGCCTTCGACCGGTTGCGGGAGTTGGAAAAGAACGGGGAACGGTTCGACCTGGTCATCCTGGACCCTCCGGCCTTTGCCAAGAACCGCGGAGAGATCCGGGACGCCTGGCGCGGCTACCGGGAGATCAATTTAAGGGCGCTCCGGATCCTTAACCCCGCCGGAACGCTGATCACCTCCTCCTGCTCCCATCTGGTGAACGAGGAGATCTTCGCCGAGATTCTCCGTGAAGCGGCCGCTGATTCTCAGCGGACGGTCCGTTTCCTGGAAAGCCGCACGCAGTCCCGCGATCATCCGGTCCTGCTGACCCACCCGGAGTCCAAGTACCTCAAGTGCGTCGCGCTGGAGGCGGCTTGATACAATGAAACCGATGCCGAAATCTCTCTATACCGAACGCCACGCCCGCTCCGGGGTCGGGGCGAAACTCCCCGCGCTGGAATGTTGGCCCAACCAGTATCCCGGCTACGAGATCCTCATCGAAATCTCCGAGTTCACCTCCGTTTGTCCGCTCACCGGCCTGCCGGACTTCGGGGTTGTGCGGATCCGGTACATGCCCCGCAAATGGTGCGTGGAGCTCAAATCCCTTAAGTACTACATCAATGGGTTCCGGAACCTCGGCATTTTTCAGGAGAACGCGGTGAACCGGATCCTGCTGGACATCGTGGCGGCGGCCAAGCCGGCCTGGGCCGTGGTGACCGGAGAATTCAACGCCCGCGGCGGCATGAAGACCACCGTTGAAGCCCGATGGCCAAGGAAAAAATGACGCCGCGGGTCCTGCGGCTTATCTTGTTTTCTTTGCTATGTGTCTTCTTCTCCGGGTGCGTGATGCGGCCGGCGGGGAGGGGTCCGGCGACGGAGTTCGACCGGATCCGCGAACAGATCCGGGTCCACCCGGGCTCCGCGCTGTCGGCGGGGGCCGCGAAGGTGGAGATCACGCCGCCGGTTGGGACGCCGCTGGCCGGCTACGCCAAGCGGCGGGGCAAGCCCTCGACCGGGATCCGGGACCCGCTCTACGTTCGGACGCTGGCCTTAAGCGACGGGGAGGACACACTGCTGTTGATTTCCGCCGACCTGCTGGTTTTCCCGCAACCGCTGGCGGAGCGGATTCTCCAAAGGATCTCCGAAGAGAGCGGAGTCCCCCGGCAAGGGATTATTTTAGCCGCCACGCACACCCATTCCGGCGCAGGCTCCATCGCGACCGGATTTTTGCATGAGCAGGTGTTCGGCCGCTACAGCAGTAAAGTGGAAGAAGGGATTCTCTCCCGGATCCTCTGGTCGGTCCGGCAGGCACTCGAGAACCGGAAGCCGGTCCAGTGGAGCCGGGCGGAGGAGGGCTCTCTGCTGGCAGGGTTTGTGGAGAACCGGGCTCTCCCCGGCGGGCCGGTGGACTCTTCCCTTTCGGTGCTGCTCTTTTCGGCGGAGCCGGGAGAGGTGAAAGCCGTCGTGGTGAACGCCACCGCGCACCCAACACTGCTCGACTCACAGGACATGCGCTTCAGCGCCGACTATCCGGGTGAGCTTTGCCGGAAGATGGAAGAGGCCTACCCGGGCGCGGTCTGCTTGTTCTTTAACGGGGCGGCGGGAGACGAGCGCCCTCGGGACGCGATCGGCGCGACGGCGGAGGAGCGGGTGCAGAGGTTTGGCGTATTGCTGGCCGAAGCGGCGACGGCGCTCGCCAGCCGAGCTCCGCTGGAACCTAAAGGGGATCTCGCCGTCTGGGGTGGGTGGTTCGATCTTCCGGATCCGCAGATCCGGCTGGGCCCGATCCCTCTCCACCCGGAGATCGGGAAGCGGATGCGCCCCACAGCTGTTTTCCTTAATATGGCGGCGCTGGAGGGGATGCTGCTGGTCCCTCTGCCGGCGGAGCTGACGGTCGACTTAGGGACCGCGCTTAAGCGTAAACTGGCGGAGAAGGGGAATCGCTCCCTGCTGCTTGGGTACGCCAACGGTTACTTGGGATACGCGGTAACGCCGCAGCAATATGCCTCCGGTTCCTACGAAGCCGGCATGACTTGGTACGGAGCCGATTTCGGCCAACAGTTGGAAAACGACCTGCTGCTTCTCTCGGGTTTGTATGAATAGCCGATTCCTGCTTCTAGCGCTTGTTTTGTCCGCCGCCGGATGCGGCGTTCCTCCGAAGCAGGTTCCTATCTTCGACACCGTTCCGCCGGGCAAGTTGGAGTGGGTTGGGGAGATGCCGGTGTTGAAGCTGAGCGGCTCCCCCTATCAGATGGGCTACCAGCACGGCACGCTGCTGCGGCGGGAGGTTCGTGCCTCGGTGAAAAACATCATGGCGTTTGCCGACCAGCAGCTTAGGGTTCCCGGCCTTGGCCGGTTGGTGGCCCGCCGGAAGCTGGACCGGGCCTGGAAGCAGATGAAGCCGCACGTGCCGGAGCGGTACCTCGAGGAGATGCAGGGGCTCTCCGATGGAGCCGAGATCCCGCTGCGCACGCTGCAGAGGGTGCACGCGCTGCCGGACCTGACCTCCGTCACCTGCGCGAGCTCCGTCGTGGCGGGGCCCGCCACCCAGGACGGCCGGCTGATCCAGATCCGAAACCTGGACTGGGCCATTCAGTCCAACGTCCAGCGGTACGCGGCGCTGATGGTTTATGAGCCGGCCGGAAAGAAACCGTTCGTCAGCATCGGCTGGCTGGGCTTCATCGGTGTCTTGTCCGGCATTAGCCGCTCCGGGATCTCCGTTGCACAGATTGGCGCCGAGACGCAGGACTCCAACCTGCGGGGAGTTCCAATGCCGTTCCTGCTGCGGCGGGTGCTGGAGGAATCGGATGACCTGAAGCAGGCGGTCAAGATCATCGAGGAGGGGCCGCGCACCGTCGGCTACAACTACCTATTCGCCGACGCCAAGGCCCGAAGCGCCGTGGCGCTGGAGACCACGCGGCAGCACAGCGCGGTCTTTTGGATGGGTCCGGAGAGCCGCCTGGTTCGTGCCGATTATCCGCTGGACCCGGTGGTGCGGGGTCTGCAGACGGAGAAATCTCCGGAGAAGACCAAGGCCTATCAGGTCCGCTACCGGGGACAAGAGCAGCTGCTGGAGAAGTTTCACGGCAAGATCAATCCGGAGATAGCGATGGCGATCGCCAGCGCGATCGCCCCTTCCAGCAACATCCAGAGCGTGGTCTATGCCACCCCGCAAATTTGGATAGCTTCCGCCTATCGCCGCCGGCCCGCGGCGCAGGGAGCTTACCTGCAGGTGGACTTAGAGGACCTGTTTACTTCTTCGTGAGCTTACGGTTCAGGAAGGAGTAAGTGGCCAGCTTCAGGTAGGGGGTGGCCAGGTAGGCGGTGTAATGGCCGGTCGGCAGGACGATCAGGCGCGGCCGGCCTAGCGCCTTCCAAAGATCCAGCGATCTTCCAAGCCCCAGCACCCGGTCAAACAGCCCGATGATCATCAAGGACCGGCCCGGATCCACCCGGGGAGCCAAGAGCATCGGCTCCGAGACGATCACGGCTTTCAGTTCCTTCAGGGCTTTTACCTCGTCCCAGCCATGTTTTTCCAAGTAGGCCCGCCGTCTTTTCCGGATCGCCTTGTCCTGAGAGGTCATGATGATCTCCGCGATGTGGCCGGCCGGTAGGGCGAACACCGAGCAGCGGACGCGCGGATCGACGGCGGCCAGGATCACGGTTAGGATCGCTCCCAGGCTGATAGCGAAAGATCCGATCTTCTCGGGGTCCACCCCCTCCTGAGTCTCGAGCCAGTCCAGCGCCTGCCGCAGCTCGATCACCGTCTTCCGGAAATGGTCCTCCACGTCTTTCAGGGGGCGGTCGGCGGAGAAGACCTCCTTCTGCCGGTAAACGATCACCGCTTGCATGCCGCGGGCGGCGTAGAAAGAGGCGAACTCCCTCACGTAGAGGTCATTGCCGGCCAGGATCGGCGACAGGATCACCAGCGGCCGCCGGCCGGTCCGGTTTGTGCGGTACCAGTCCATCCGGATGGAGCCCAGCTCCCATTTCTCGAAGGAATAGCCGGACCGGGGTTCTTGAGAAACCCGTTTGCCTTCCAGCGCCAAGCGGGGGTGGGCGTAGTAAGCGGCCCAGTCCGGCGGAGCCGTGGAGGCCGGCGCCGCGGAAGTCATCAGCGCGGGGGAGCATCCATCGAGGAGGAGGGCCAAGGCCAGCAGGAGGGTGAAAGTCCGGCGCATGGTGGGTATGATATCATGGGTTTGTGATCCTCATCGCCCATCGGGGAGACCCGCGGCACGCGCTGGAGAACACGCTCCATTCTTTCCGGCAGGCCGCCGCCCGGGGGGCCGGAGCCGTGGAGATGGATTTGAGGCGCCGGCCGGATGGGGATTGGGTCGTATTCCACGACCCGCTCCCCAAAGTTGTCCCCGGACCGGTCCTGGAATTTTCTGAGGCGCTGGCTTTTTGCAGGCGCCGGCAGCTTGAAGCTTACCTGGATGTGAAAGATCCTCGCGGAGAAGCCTCCCTCGCCCGCCTGATCCGATCTTCCCGTTGGATGGACCACACCACGCTGCTGGCCGGCGGGCTCCCGACTCTGCGCCGCTGGCGAAGGATCTTTCCCCGTCAGCCCCTCTTTTGGGTCACCGGGTTTCGTGAGCCGGTCACTCCACGGAAGATTGTCCAGGCGCGCCGTCTCCGGCTGACTGGGTTCGTTTCCTACCGGCGGTGGGTCACGCGGGCCTCCGTGGAGCGTGTGCATCGGGCGGGACTCCAGCTCTTCGTTTGGACGGTCCGGACAGCCGCCGACCTCAAGCGGTTCGCGCGGACCGGCGTGGATGGCATGATGAGCGAAGTATGGCCGCCGCCCCGTTCGATCTGATTGAGGAGGCGAAGCGGCTGGTCCGCTTCAACACGGTCACTTGGGGTTCCAACGCCGACTGCGCCGTGTACGCGGCTGCGCTCATGCGCAAGCTGGGGATGCAGGTTTCGTACCAGGAAAGCCGCGTCGGGGAGACCCTCTTCCTGAACGTGGCGGGGATCTCCGGGAAAGGAAAGGATCCTTTGCTGTTGGCGACCCACCTGGACACGGTTTCCCCCGGCGACCCGGCTCTCTGGACCAAAACGGGCAAGGACCCGTTCCGGCTGACCACGCGGAGCGGCTCCCTCTACGGATTGGGCGCGGCTGATACGAAACTGGACCTGCTCTGCAAGCTGCTGGCGTACTCCAGGATTCCCGCCGCGAAGCTGAAAAGGCCGGTCATGGTGCTGGGCACATTCGGTGAAGAGTCCGGCCTGCGCGGAGCGGCCCTGTTCTGCCAAGGGGACCTGCCCCGGCCGAAGATGGCGCTGGTCGGGGAGCCTTCCGAGCTCTCGTTCGTCACCCGCCATAAGGGGTTTTCCGTTCTGGAAGTCACGCTCCGCTCCCGCGGACTGTTCCGCCCAAGCACCGGGCAATGGGTTTATGAGGCGGCCTTCACGGGGCAATCGAGCCATTCCAGCACGCCGCAGCTGGGTGAGAACGCGCTGGTGCAAAGCGCCTCTTTCCTTCAAGATCTCCGGAAGAAATTCGGAAAGGTGGCCGTGCTCTCCTGGGAAGGGGGGCAGGGCCACAACATGATCCCGGCCTCCGCGCGGCTGCGTTTCTCCCTTCCCGACCGGCCAAGGATCGTGTTCCCCTCCAGCGCGAAGCGTAAGGTGAAACCCGAAAAGATTTCGGGCGGCTGGTACTCCGCGCTTCCGTGGGAGGAGGGGCTCGATTGTCTGGAGATGGCGCGGGCCCTGTTCACGCCGCTGGAGAAGGCGCGGGACAAGGGGTTCGATCCTCCCCATTTGACTTGGAACCTGACGCAGATGACGGAGTCCAAGGAGGGCTGGTCCCTCCTGTTCGATTTAAGGCCGCTTCCCGGGCAGAGCCTCCGGTCCGCGCTCAAGAACTTCGAGGGGAAACTCTGGAAACGGTTCGGCCCTCCCGGAAAGGATTGGCAGTTCCGGATCGAGCGGGATAATCCAGCGCTGGACCTCGATCCGAAGGAACCGCTGGTGCGGGAGGTCCGGGCGGCGCTCAAGACGGCTCGGATCCCGGTGAAAATGGAGGCTAAGGCCGGCTGTTCGGAGGCCGGATTGTACGCGCGGGTGGGGATCCCATCGGTGGTCATCGGGCCCGGCCGGTCCAAAGGGAACATCCACCGGCCAAACGAATCGGTCCCCTTGAGCCAGCTGAAGGCGGCGATCCGGTTTTACCAGGCGTTCCTGGAGCGGACGTGTTTATAGTCCGCGAAGCCGGGCCGCGGGACTTCCAGGGGGTCTTCGCCCTCGCGAAGATTCTGGATTCGTACAACCTGCCGGCGGACCCCGCCTTCATCCGGGAGCTGCTGAGGACCTCCAAAAAATCCTTCGGCGGGCAGCTGCCTAAATCCAAAGCCCGTTACCTGTTCGTGCTGGAGAAAACAAGGAGTACCGGGTACAAAGTACCCGGTACTCTTGTCGGTTGCTCCTTAATCATGGCCAAACATGGGACGCCGGGGCATCCTCATCTCTGGTTCTCGCTGGACCGGATCGTAAAGCGCAGTAAGACCCTGGGGATCCAAAAGTCTCATACGGTCCTGCGGTTGGGCGGCACCGAAGATGGGCCGACCGAGGTGGGCGGGCTGGTGGTTCTGCCCCAGTACCGGCACAGCCGGGAGCGCTGCGGCCTCCAGCTCTCTTACGCCCGTTTTCTTTATATGGCGATGCATCCGGAGCGGTTCGAAAAAAGCGTGCTGATCGAATACCGGGGCGCGATGGGGGCGAAGAATAAGAGTCCTTTCTGGGAAGCGATTGGCCGGGTCTTCACGGGGTTGCCGTATCAGCGGGCGGACCGGTTGAGCGCCCGGAACAAAGAATTTATCCAGAGTCTCCTTCCGTCCGAACCGATCTACTGCGCGCTTCTGCCGGGGCGGGTCCAACAGGCGATTGGCGCGATCCACCCGTCGGCACGGCCGGCGGCGGCGATGGCCGGCCGGATCGGGTTCCGGCCGACACGCCAGGTGGAGCCGTTCGACGGCGGACCCTACTACACCGCCGCCCGGCGGAAGATCCGCCTTGTGCGGGAGGCGCGGGAGCTGCCGGTGCTGATCGCCGGCGCGGCGGACCGGAAGCGGACGCGTCCGTACCTCGTGGCGGAAGAGACCGGGGGCACTTTCCGGGCGGTTCTATCGGAGGGTGCGATTTCGGCCGGACGGTTTAAAATAGAAGAGCAAGCGTTCCGAAAACTTAAGATGAAAGCGGGGGATCCAGTCTATGTCTGTTCCGTTTCGAGGTAACTATCTGGGCGGCCGGTTCATCCGGCCCAAGAAGGGCAACGAGCTGATCAGCGAGGATCCCGGCGACCTGTTCGACCCGGTGGGCCGGATGGTTGTTTCTGAAGAGGCGGTGGACGTCGCGGTGGCTGCCGCTCTCAAGGCGTTCCCCAAGTGGAGCGGGCTCTCCCTCCCACAGAGGATCGGAAAGATGAAGGCATTCCGGCGGGAGATGGTCCGGCGGCAGTCCGCGCTCGCCATCCTTGTGGCGCGGGAAGCCGGGAAACCGATCACCGAATCCAACCGCGAAGTGGACCGCCTCATCGCCAAGGTCGAGGAGACGATCGTAGCCGGTCTGAAACTGGTGCGGCCCTTCTCCGTGGAGGTGGACCGGGGCGTGAAGGGGGAGTGCGTCTGGCGCCCGCTGGGTGTTCTGGCGGTGATCGGTCCGTTCAATTTTCCGGCCCATACCCCTGCCAGCCATCTCGTACCGGCTCTTCTGCTTGGAAACACGGTGGTCTTCAAGCCGTCGGAGTTCACCCCTTTCGTGGGGCAGATGATCGCCGAGTGTTTCGACGCGGCCGGTTTCCCGCCGGGCGTCTTCAACCTGGTGCAAGGGGGAGCTTCCGTGGGGGTCCGGCTGGTGGCGCATCACGGCGTGGCCGGGATCCTATTCACCGGGTCCACCGCGGCGGGGCAGGCGATCAAGAAGGCAACGCTCGATTCCCAGAAACTGCTCGCGCTGGAGATGGGCGGCAAGAATGCCGCTATTGTCTTGGAAGATGCTTCTTTGGATTTGGCCGCGCGGGAGATCGCCCAGTCGGCCTTCTCAATGGCGGGTCAGCGCTGCAACGCCACCAGCCGGGTCATTTTGAACCGGCGGATCGCCAAACCGTTCCTCGATCAGTTTCTTCCGTTGGTGGAGCGCGTGCGGATCGGCTACCCGCTGGAGCCGGAGGTGCTGATGGGTCCGCTGATCAGCCACGACGCGGTGGCCAAGCTGCAGAAGTACGTGAAACTGGCCGAGGAGGAAGGGTTCGAGATGATCCGGCCCGGAAAGGCCACCGGCCTTTGGGGAAAACGGCGCGGCTATTACGCCACTCCCTCGGTGCATCTCTGTGAGCGGCCGGAGAAAAACCATTCCGCCCATTACCGGAAAGAGGAGATCTTCGGGCCCAACGTGGCGGTCTATCTGGTGAAGGATGAGGAGCAGGCGGTTGCCCTCAACAACGAGGTCCCGTATGGGCTGATCACGAGCGTCTTCACCCGAAACCCGGCCCGGTTCCGCAAGTTGTTCCCAAAGATCGACACCGGCATGGTGAACCTCAACCGGGGGACGATCTTTTCCTCCGGCAAGCTGCCCTTCGGCGGCACCAAGGCCAGCGGCTCCTTCCGTCCGGCGGGGTTATTCTCCCCGTACTACTGCGCCTACCCGGTGGCCGTCCTTCAGGACAGCCGTCCGCTGGCCGACCGGCGCCTGCCTTTCTGACCTCAGTGGATCGGATCTGACCGCGATGGCTCGGACGGTCCTGATGGGTGACCCATCCTTCTTCAGGATCAAGTCCGGATCCAATCCGCACACGCGGGATCGGTTTGGCCGGCGCAAGCGGGTGGATTCGGATCGGGCGCTCGCGCAGTGGAGCGGTCTGAAAACCAAGCTGGAGCAGCAGGGCGTGCGTGTGGAGGTTCTCCCGGCCGATCCGGATCTGCCGGGGATGGTTTTTCCGGCCAATGCCGGTTTCCGCCACGGACGCTTTTTTTACCTGAGCAACCTCAACCCGGCCCGCGCCGGCGAGACGGCCCACTACCAGCGCAAGATCTCCGAGCTGGGGTTGGAGGTCCGGAGATTATCCTCGCCCCATCCGTTCGAAGGGGAGGCGGATTTCATCCCGGCCGGAGAGGTGTTTCTTTTTACTTATGGCCAGCTGGAACAGCCGCGCTGGGTCTTCCGTCCAGGATTCCCCCCGTACCGCAGGGTTTACGGTTTCCGCTCCGATGTCCGGCTGCTGCCGGCGCTGCGGGAGATTGCCCACCCGCGGGAGGTGCTGCTGCTGGAGCTGATCGATGAGCGCCATTACCACGGTGACACGGTCCTCTGCGCGTTCGGGCCCCGCAATGAGCAGGTGATGGTTTATCTGGAAGGACTCTCACCCGAGGCAGCCCAAGCCCTCAAGGCCCGGTTTGGGGACCGGCTGCTGCCGTTAAGCAGGGAAGACGGCCGGGGATTCGCGGCCAACAGTTTTCAGGTGGGGCCGGTGCTGCTGATGCCCGATGGCGCGAGCCAGGGGCTCTACGAGCAGGTGCGGGCCCGGGGAGTGATCCCGTTCCCGGTGGATGTATCGGAGTTCATGGACAAGGGGGGTGGCGCGCTCAAGTGCATGCTGCTGGACCTGGGGAACTTGTAGGGAGCTACTCGCGAGGTTTGGCTTTCGGATTGATGAGAGTGTCGGGCTCCATGAACGGCGCGTTGTAGGGAGCCACCGGGAAGGTCACGATATCCCAGAGGCCGTAAAGTGTGCGGGACCCGCCCACCGTCATCCCCTGGAGCAGGCCGTGGAAGAACCACATGACATGGGTGGGGTCTGTTTCTTTTTGCTCCGCCATCTGGGCCGGGATTTCCAGCCACCCGGTCGTGAGGTTAACGATCCCCCGCGTGAGCTTCGTGCCGGGATTTCCCCCGAAGTCTTCGGCGAACGCCGGCCTAGCCAGAGAAATAGCCAACAACGCTGAAGCCAGAACCATCAACCGGAAATTTTTCTGCATGTTCTTAGTCTATGGGAGAGTTCCCGGGAATGCAACACTTGGGCCAGCAGCTCAACCCCATTGATCAGCCGCGGGCCGGCGTGGTGGAAGAATTCCCCTGCCACAGCGAACACCCGCCCGTTTTTTACCGCGCTTAGATTCTTCCAGCCGGGCCGGCCCGTCAGCCGGTGTTTTTCTTGAAGCGTCTGCCGGATCGTGTAGCTGCACGGCATGGTCAGGATCACCTCCGGGTCGGCGGCGCGGACTTCCTCCCACTTCAGCCAGCGGGAATTCTTTCCGGCGATCCCAAGAGCGTCGGTTCCGCCGGCCCACTCCACCTGTTCCGGCACCCAATGCCCGGCTGCCATCAGAGGCTCCAGCCATTCGCAGCACCAGACGCGGGGGCGGGGGAGTTTGGAAACCCGCTTGCGGACTACTTCCAGCCGGCGGCGGAGGTTTCCCGCGAGCCGCGCGGCCGCCGCTTTCCGGCCGGTGGCGGCCCCCAGCCGCTCGATCTCCCCGATCACCTCGGAAAGTTTCTGGGACCGCAGGGTGATCACTTTTGGTTTCGGCGAGAGGTGCTGAAGCGCTTCGGCCACCTCATCGTGCGACGCGGCGCAGACGGAGCAGAGGTTTTGCGTGATCACGAGGTCCGGTTTCAGCCGCTTCAAGAGCGGCAGGTTAATCTCAAACTGGTGGGTGTTCTGCTTCCGGAGCTTGAGTACCGCTTTGTGGATCGCTAGGCTGTCCTGCGGGGCGATCTTCTTGACCCGGCTTGAGACAGCAACCGGCTTGGATTTCACTTGGGGCGGGTAGAGGCAGTGCTGGCTGCGGCCGACCAGCGACCGGCCGAGGCCGAGCGCGTACAGCATCTCGGTCCCGGTCGGCAGAAAGGAGACGATGCGCATGTTAAGGAAGGATCGCCGTCTTCACCGCGTCCTGGTCGGTGAGCATCCCGCGGAGGATCGCCGGCAGATCATCCAGAGGAGATTCCCGGGTGATCAAGAGATCGGAGCGGATGGAGCCGTCCGCCAGCAGCGCTAGTGATTGCCGGATTGCCTCCGGCGTGTGGTGGAAGACCGAAAGGATCGAAAGCTCGTCGTAGTGGATGCGGCGAGTATCGAAGGAAACCTGGGTATCCGCCGGGCACCCGCCGAAGAGCAGGATCCGTCCGCCGGGGCGCACCACGGAGACAGCTTGCTCCCAGGCCTGCGGCCGGCCGACCGCTTCGATCACGATGTCCGGTCCCTTGCTCTGCGGCGTGACCTTCCGGATCGCGGAGGCCGGATCACTCAGCGTGGCCAGATCAAGAATCATCTCCGCGCCGGAACGCAGGGCCGCCTCCAGACGCTTCGCCCCTTTCCCGAGTACGATCACCCGGGCGCCGGCCTTGGCCGCCAGTTGGACAAACATCAGGCCTACCGGCCCGGCGCCGAGGATTAGGACGGTTTCGTTCTTCTTCGGGTTCACCGCCTGCACGCCGCGCAGGACGCAGGCGAGAGGCTCCGTCAGCGCGGCCGCCTGGAAGGAAAGGTTTTTCGGGATCTCCAGGAGGTTCTCCTTCACGATCCGGGCTGGCAGCAGCAGGAACTCCGCGTAGGCGCCGTTGACGAACAGCAAATCCTCGCAGAGGTTGGGCTGCCCCCTCCTGCAGGTGAAGCAGGAGCGGCAGGGGGCGGAGTTGGCGGCGACCACCCTCTGGCCCGGTCTCCAGGCGGTGATGCCCGGGCCGGTTTTCTCGATGAGGCCGCCGAACTCGTGGCCGAACAGGGCGGGAACTTTGAGCATCTTCGCGTGGCCGCCGTTCCTGAAAACTTTTAGATCGGTTCCGCAGGTGAGAGCCGCTTGGATCCGGACCAGGACCTCGCCGGGGCCCGGTTCAGGGACCGGCTTCTGTTCCAGCCGGACATCCTCTTTCCCATACAGAACCGCCGCCTTCATCCTTTAGCTCCGTTCATTTGAATGATCACTTTTAAGGATTGGGCGGAAGGGTTTGAGGCCACCGCGAAGGCCTCGTTGATCCCGTCGAGCGGGAACCGGTGCGTGATGAGGGGTTCCACCCGGATCTTTCGGGAAAAGACCAGCTCAGCCGCCTCCTGCTGGAGATCCACCGAGGCGCTGTAGCTGCCGATCAGCTCTTTTTCCAGTTTCCCGATCTGGCCGACATCTACGGAGGCCAGCTCCCCAACGCGGGTCTGCGCGAAGAGGACCACGCGGCCCGCCGGACGGACCGCGTCAAGCGCGGCTTGGATCGCCTGGGGAGCGGCCGCCGCCACCAGGGCGATCTGCATGCCGGCCGACTGCTTCATCCATTCTTTTGCTCCTAGTTTTTTCGCCGTCTCGAGCCGTTTCCGGATCGGATCGGTCACGAACACGTCCGCTCCTTCCAGTTTGGCCAGCTGGAGCAGCGTGAGGCCGACCGGGCCGGCCCCCAGGATCAGCACCGGGTCACCGGGGCGGATGCCGGCCTTGCGCACCCCTTTCAGGCAGGTGTTGACCGGCTCGACGAAGGTGGCTTCTTCGTCCGTGACGCCATCCGGGATCCGGACCAGACCGTCCCGGACGATCCAGTCCATCACCTTCACGTACTCGGCAAACCCTCCACCGGCCGGCTCAAAACCGGCGGTGGTGCCGACCTTTAGATACTGAGAGCATTGGGCGTAGGCCTTCCGGCGGCAGAGGTCGCAGGAGCGGCAGGGGATGTGATGGAAAAAGACCGCCCGGTCCTCCGGTTTCCAGTTCTGAACGCCGGCCCCCACCGCCGCTACCCGGCCGGCCACCTCGTGGCCGAAGATCCGGGGAGGGGGAGGGTCGCCATGGGCGATCTTTTTGAGGTCGGTTCCGCAGACGCCGCAGGCCTGCACCTTCAGGAGGACTTCACCCGGTCCGATGGACGGAACGGGGACTTCCTCTATATAGACCTTATTGGTTCCTCGGTAAACGGCGGCGCGCATGGCAGGAAAACTCATCGCTCACGTTATCACGACCCCTTCCGTCCGTCAACCTGTTAAATAGAACTATAAAGTTAGATAAAATTTCTAAGAACTCTTGACACGGGGGTCTTTCCAATGTAATCTTTGCTTTTGCACCCCAATCCAATGAGAAAATCCCGCTTAAATATAGTTTCTCGATCCCTCACTCTTTTTCTAAGTATTACGCTTGGACTGTCCTCCCCTGCTTTCGCCCTTCGCGGCCAGAATTCAGACTCTCCAACAACGGTAGAGCTCCTCAAATCCGGCATGGAAGAAAAGAGGGGAGTTCCAGGTTGGGCACTGGTGGCGGGTGGTATTTTAGTCGGTGCCGCTTCCACGGTAGCGATTATGAATCAATGGGCGGCTCCACCGGCGCAGTCTCCCGCCGCTCAGGTTGCTCCTGCGCCGCTTGACAAGCCGTTGCAGCCATCGGCCGCGTCGTACCTTGCACTTTCTGAGGGTGTTATTGCCGACCCCGACCGCCTCATCAAGATCTCGCCCGAAGAGTCGTTCATCGTTGTTTGGAAATACAACCATCCGGAAAAGAAGGCGAGACTTGTTGAATTGGATCTCCGCTTCGCTCCGATCACCGACCGAAATCAAGACGAACCCCTGGTGGTTGATTGGGACAACCCAACAATCTACCGGCCTCCGACCCCTTGGGTCACAGTCCAGGGTGAGAACTCCTTGAAGCTGGAGATAACCCCGTCTGCCTTACAGGGCGATGTGGGCAAGCCTGGTAAGTACTGGGTCCGCGTTCAGATGTCTCGTGAAGTTGAATCGGGGGAAATGCAACCGTTGGGGAACCCCTCCTTTGGAATACTGGAGATCAACGACGGAAAGAACGAAGACTCCGGAGTAGAGGAGAACACCTTGACCCGCCGGCAGTTTCTCGGAGCGACGGCGGTCGGTACGCTTCCTCTTGTTCTGCCCTCTATTGGGGGGGCGCAGGAGGCCATCAAGCTAGTTGTTAACCAGAATCTGAGCATTCCGGCGACCGATCTGCCCGATGGGCTTCTTGAGCAAAAAAGGGTGAGGCTGGTTGATGTCAATCGGAGTAATGACGTTGCTTTTCGTCGAACAGAGGAACTGCTGGAAGCGATTCAGAAGGATCCCTCGTTCAAGGTTGTGATCGTCGATATTGAGGGAGGATGGGTTACAGCCGGGGCCACGGTTTTTCCTAAAGGGGTTTCCTTGATCGGCGGGCACGCCACGACCAACTGGGACGGGGATATCGTAGTCGATGGCGGAACCGTGGCGAATCTGAGCATCGAAGGCAAAGTGACTCTCAGGAATGGCGCCCAGCTCCTGAACAGCGTTGTGGTGGGTGAAGTCAATGTGTTGGGCGACAAAAACGTTATCCGCGGCAACCAAATCATTGCCGATACGATCGTGCGCCGCTCGAGACAAGCAAATCTTCACACAAGAGATGGAGTGCTTTACTTGAACCGCGGTTCGAGCGAAGTGGTCTTGGACGGCGGAGCGGCCATTGACGTGGGGACGACGGAAGCGGCCTCCAACGGGAATGTGATTGAAGGGAACCTAGTCGTATATCCTCACGTGGATCCCAAGGATGGCCGGCTTTTTGACCAGAAAAAGCAACTGGGAGAACAGGCCCCTGACAAAAGGTTGGAATCGATCCGGTCCGCAGCGGTGCATATCCGGCGTGGACGCGGCAACCGGTTAAAAAGCAACACGCTGGTGAATTTTTACCCGTTCAATGCGGCTGTTTTGATGGGTCCCTGGCGTCTTCCGTCTTTGCCGGATGAGGCATCGAAGGATACGTCGGATACCCGCCTCGAAGGGAACGTGCTAGCGGTCAATGACATTGGTCTGGGTACCGACAAGGCAGTGATTCAGGGTGAATTTTTTCAGATTGTAGGTGGAAATAACCTTGTGATTGGAGGGCAGAAAGAGGTTGCGCATCCGATTGAGGACCGTCATGTCCCGGCGAAAGCTCTGGACGGCGTTTTTCAAGGAGGCAATCGAGTCCCCATTCTCGAAAGGCAGCAAGATAAGGGAGAGTTCCGGCCGGCCGATTACCGAATTAAACCGGAATTACTGGGCAGAGGGAAAGTAGGCGTCTTCCAGCAGAGTTCCTCAGATAAAGCTGGTCTGGAGGAAGACCTGAACCGCCGGCAATTCCTCACGCAGAGCACAGCGGCGGTGGGAGCTGTCGCGGTTTCGGCGGCGCTGGATCCCCTCAACACGCTCCTCGCGCAGGTGCCGAATACTTCGGAGAACCAGGAGCTTCGCCGGCGGATCCAGGCCATGGCGGCTCCCGCGCAGTCCCCCACGTATTATTCCAGCGCGGTCCGGTTCGTGGACGGTCAGCGGATCCGTGGGCGGGCTCCCGTTGTACCCGGTAATCTTCCCGCTGCCAAGGCGGGATTCAAAGGGTTTAATCTGAACGGGCTCTCGCAAAGCTACCGATCCGATCCTGCAAATCCCTCCTGGAACGTGAATTCCCCCATCGCTCAATATGGACGAGTGTGGGTTTATGACGCGGCGCTGGGCATCCTGTCGGATTTGGCCGCCATTCAACTGAATTTGGCGGGGGGGTATACGGATTCCGCCGTACAACGCTTTGCTCTCGTCCGAGTGGCCGCCAATGCCTTGGTCGATTTGGGTAAAGCCGAGGAAACGATGGGTTTCGCGGGAGGATGGCGTTTTTCCTACAACACCGAGGGGGACAACTGGATGGATCCCCGGGCTCCGATGGGGGCGGTCTTGTGGGGAATCAACAGTCTTTATCAGTACATCGAATTGGTTTTGACGTCCGAGAACCCCACGATTTCCCGGTACCGAAATGAAGCACTGGACCTCTTGGATTGGACCAACAAGCTGGTGAAACGGCTCGTCTTCTCCCTACAGGTGATGGACGAGAAGGATCCGCGGGACGGCTTGATCCGGAACACGGTCTACAACAGCTTGTTGGATACCGGCCTGTCGCTGGACGCCGTTGGTTACAGACCTTTTGAAGGAGAAATCAATAAACGGGGAGAGCACGCGATCTTTGAGCACAACGCCGATCTCGCGGATGTCTTCCGGAATGCCGGGCATGTGAACGCGATCGCCGGGAAGCTGGATCGCCGTTTTCAAGACGCGGCGTTTCGAAGTCAGTTGATCACGCGGCACGACCGATTGTTGAAGGCCTTGTATGAAAAGGCCTGGGTCGGCGACCATTTTGTGACCGCCATGGAGCCGGACGGGACGCTCAACACCTCGGTGGCCATCGACAACAACACCTGGGTTGCGGGGGTTTTTCTTCCTTATGACGAGGATCGGGTTTGGAACGCTCTGGAATATGTTTGGAACGAGTTCCGGGCGAAAGGGCGCGACGGCGAGACCGCTACCCGGTTCGATCAGCTTGTGCTGGAAGATGTTCCGCCGGCCGGCCGGGCGGTGGTTCAGAAGTATGGAAAGGAAGCAATTGCCGGGGTTCATTTCTTCGGGCGGAATTTCAAGGATCCCTATGTCGATGTACCCCAAGCCGAGCGCCACAAGCTGGAGGAGATGATTCAGCCGGAGGCCAACGAAGGATTGAGGGATCTCTTGGTCAAGTTCGCGATTACCACTCGGGATCCCGTTCGGCGGGAAACAGCCCTGAAGCGGGCGGAGCTGATCACCAAGACCCTGGCGATTCTAAAGGAAGTGTATGGAGCGCTTCCCTATGCCACTCTCAATGTCCAGGGTCTGATGAGTACCCTGCATGGAATGGCTTCTAATGGAAGCGCCTCCATCGTGGCGGCCCGTTTGCAGGGAGCTCGCGCGTCGCTGATCGGCGTGACGCCGCCGGCCGACTTCACGTTCCGGGGCCGGAAACCGGGAGAAACGTCGCCGGTTTCTCCCGTGACAAAACCCACTGTTCAGCCCACCAAGCCGGCCGACAAGCCAAAACCCGGAGCTGAGGCACCCAAGGAATTGGAAGTCTCTGTGACCGACCTCAAGGCTCAGACGATGACGGTCCAGCTGCAGATCCCGGCCGATTTGAAGGGCAAGTCATTGGTGGCGGCTGCATTCATTCATGTGGAAGGGGATACTTGGTACATCCAGCCCACGGACGATGAGTCGGCCATGAAGAAGGTGGGCGCCAATGGTCAGGTGACCCTGACGACGGTGGTTCCTCGATCTCCCTTTATCGGAAAGAATGCCCAGGGGTTCACCACCGATAACCGGGCGGTCGTCGTTTTTGAGAGTGCCGCGGTCTTTAAAGCTTTCGTGGCGGATTACCAAACCACGGGTATTCGTGCGGTAGACCGTCACGCCGTCAAGATCTTCATCATTGATGAGAAGAAAAAGGTTCAGGCCGCCAAACGGTTGGCGTTTGCCCCCTCGGTGGAGAGCTCGCTGTTTAGTTCCACCTCTGTTCGCGGTCCCCGCGTTGACGTCGGGCCGGAGTCGAAAGCGTTCGCCGCGTCCCAGCGGTCCCTCTCGCCCGCGGTGTTATTGGCCGCTTCGGCATCCGACGCCGTCACACTCTCTCCTGTCCTCGCTGCCGGGGTGGAGGAGACACGGAGGGGTTTCCTGCAAGCTGCCGTGGCGGCTGCTCTGCCTGCTCTGCGTTTGAGCGGTCTCTTTGAAAATGGCTCTGACCAGCTGGCCGATGATGCCTCCAGCCGGGTGGCTAATGTGGAGCGGGGCAGGAAAGAAACCGTCATTTACAAGCTGGAATTGAAGTCGGGTGAAACGACCCCGGCCTCCTTGCCACCCGTTACCCGGCTCCTCGTTCAGCGGGGAGCTGAAATTCCCTCTGTTTGGAAAGATCTGCCGGTTTCCTGGTTGGATGAAGACGCCTCTAAAGCGCAGCAGGAGATTGGCCGGCTTGAAGCTCAGCCCGGCGAGATCGTGCTGATCCGGCCGGTCGATAATGAGACGGCCCGCGGTTGGGATCAATACCTTCTCTCCAAGCAACTTCTCGGTATTCAGGCGACGACCGATGTCGCCGGCTTAATCGACACGCTGAGCCGGGAAGGGCAACTGGCCATCCTTCTGGGATCTCTGGGAGAGAATGGAGGGCTCATCCTCTGGGCCACCGTAGACGAACGCACCACCGATGAGCGTTACCTCGTCGTCCACGCCTGATTTTCGTCACACCTCGTTTTATCGTTTTACCC
>JAUSCU010000040.1 GCA_030651065.1 Candidatus Omnitrophota bacterium
TTTGGCCGGCATCTTCGACTTGGTCGCCGTCACGACGATCTCGTCCATTTTCTTCGTCGTTTCGGACCCTAAAACCGTTTGGACCGGAATCAAACTGATTGCTGCCATCGCTACAAACAAATCGATCCGACGCATGCTGACTCTTTCTCCCCCTCGGGGCGTTTCTCAGAGGCCGATCGGTCTTCTGGCTTCCGTTCATCCTACTCTCCGCACCTTCCCGCCCTAAGGCAGTGGTTATCCCGCGGATTTCGTCCCGGTTACAGCTGCGGGGCAGCGCCCGATTTTAACGGGCTTCCCTACTTCTCATCGGACTGACGATTAATGTAAAACCGCGCCGATTGGACGAAACGCTCCGCCCAGCGCGGTTGACTCCAAAAATGCAAATGGACGTACGACGCCAAAAGGGACCCGTCCGCGTATCCTTCCAGCCGCGCGGCTCCTCCGCGCCGGGCCCGAATCTCATAGGCCGGCCGGACCGCCGCGCGCCGCTCCAGCGTAGAATGATGAAACTCATGCCCGCGCGCCTTTTCCCCGGCCCGGGCCAGAAGATTGGTCCCTTTGGACCGGACCTCCTGGTATCCAAAATTCTGAAGCCGGTCCGTCATCCGGACATCGGCCGGGACCAGCCCTGCCATCGGGTATCGCCGTCCGCCGACAGCCGAGATCGACCGGGCCAGGTACATCAGCCCACCGCACTCGGCGTAGGTGGGCAACCCTGAAGCGACCGCCCGGCGGATCTCTTCCTTCATGAGCAGATTCCGGGCCAGTTGCGGCGCGAAGATTTCCGGGAACCCGCCGCCCAAATAGAGGGCCGCGGCCCCGCGCGGCAGACGGCGGTCCTTCAATGGGCTGAAGGGCACGATCTCCGCTCCGAGATCCTCTAGCAGTTCCAGATTCTCGGGGTAATAGAAATGGAACGCCTCGTCGCGCGCGAGAGCGATGGGCACTTTCTTGCCGTTGCGAGGAGCGTCGGCGACAAAACGATCTTTCAATGGTCCTGCCTTCGCCGCGATCCTGCGAATCGCCGGCAGATCAAAATTCTCCACGACCAACCGCTCGATCCGTTTCATCAGAGGGGACAGCCCGGTCCGCTCGATGGCCGGAACGAGCCCCAAGTGCCGCTCCGGCAGGTGGATCTTGGGATCTTTCGGAAGCCAGCCTACAACCGGGACACCCGCCAGCCGCTCGATCCCTTCCTTCACCAACCGGTAGTGGCCCGGCCCGGAGAGCCGGTTGACGATGCAGCCGGCGATCCGGACCTTGCGGTCCATGTCGCGGAAACCGCGAACCACCGCGGCGGCGGACCGGGAAACGGCGCTAGCATCCAGAACCAGCAGAACCGGGCAATCCAGAAGTTTCGCCAGCTCGGCGGTACTGCCGGCATCGCCGGTGGCAGTCGCGCCATCGTACAAACCCATGACCCCTTCGATCACCGCCAGATCCGCCCCCCGGCAGGAGCGCTGGAACAGCTCCGGTAATCGCCGCGGCGGGATCAGCCAGCTGTCCAGGTTCCGGCAGAGCCGGCCGGCCGCCTCCGAGTGGTAGCCCGGGTCGATATAGTCCGGCCCCGCCTTGAACGGCTGCACCCTCAATCCCTGCCGGGTGAAGGCCCGAATCAGGCCGGCCGTCACGGTGGTCTTCCCCACCCCGCTGTGGGTGCCGGCGATTAGAAGACGGGGGATCTTCACCCCACCATCCACCGGATTGCCACCGCCACGGCGGCCGCGAGCACGGAGGCCAGGTACATCACCCGGATCGCATCCGCGATCCGTTCCGGATCCAGCGGCTTGAGGGCCTCCCCCATCCAAGGGGTCGGGACCTCCTTGCCCTGGTAAACATTGACCCCGCCGAGCCGCGCGCCGATCGCCCCGGCGATAGCCGATTCCGCGATAAAGGAATTCTCCCGCGTCGGGGCGCCGTCCCGCCGGGCCGCTTGCAAGCTTCTACGCCCCGATCCCCACAGGAGCTGCCCTGCCCAGGCCAGGAACAGTGTGGTCAGCCAGGCAGGGATCCAATTCATGGCCCGGTCGGTCCAGGCGGCGATCCGGCCGAAACGGATGTAGCGGGCGCTTCGGTACCCGATCATGGAATCCAACGTGTTGACCGCCTTGTAGAGGCAAGCGAGCGGCGCCCCGCCTAGGACCACGTAAAAGAGGGGCGCGATGATACCGTCCATCACGCTCTCCCCGATCGTTTCCACCGCAGCCCGAACAACCTCCGGCTCATCCAAATTGGCCGGGTCCCGGCCCACAATCATCGCCACCTTGGCCCGGGCCTCCGGGAGATCTCCCCTTTTCAGCGCGCGGTAGACCGGCCAACTTTCAACCGCCAGGTCCTTGGTGGAAAGGCAGGAATAGATCAGCACGATCTCGGCGACCCCTGCCAGCCAGGGAGAGAGCCGGCCGGCCGCCCAGAGCACGCCATGCACCAGCAGCCAGGTGCCGGCCACGATCGCCAGCACCAGCAGCCCACCGGCGATCACCTCATTCTTGACCCAAGCGCGGGCGGTCCGCTCTCCGCGCGAGATCGCCCAACCCAGGCCCCTCACCGGGTGGGGCAGCCAGCGGGGATCTCCGACCGCCAGGTCCAGCAGATAAGCCGAGGCTAGTTTCAGGGTGAAGGGGTCCACGCCGCCTCCTCCAACATCTCATCCACCCTCAGATGCTTGCTCACCGCGTCGGCCAAATCGTCGTACGGATCTGTTTCGGCGCGACGTACCGGTGGCGGCTTCGGTACGTCGTACCGGTCTCTCAAGTGATCGAGAAACCACCGGCGGAAGATTGGTTCGTCAAACAGCCCGTGCAGGTAGGTGCCCCAGACCGTTGAGCCCTCCAGGCGGCAGCCATCCATCTCATCCACCGCCGCTCCTCCCCTCTCCTGAAGGCGGAAGACCGCCTTCCCTCTCCGGGCTCCCTGAAGCCTTCCGGCATGGATCTCGTAACCGCTCACTGGGGCACCGCTTTCCAAGTGGATCCCTTTCACCTGGGCCGTGATCTTAGTGGACAGGAACAGCGTGTCGGTCGGCAGGAGTCCCAAACCCGGCATCGAGTCGGTGGAGGATTCCACATGGCTGGGGTCGTAGATCATCTTGCCCATCATCTGAAATCCGCCGCAGACCCCCAGGACCTCGGTCCCCTCCTTCAGACAGGCGGCAATGTGCGCCTCCAGACCGGCCCGCCGCAGCCAGGCCAGGTCCGCCATCGTGCTCTTGGAACCGGGCAGGATCAGCAGGTGGGGAGGCAGGCCGCCGTCAGGCGCCGAGGTCAGGTATTGGATTTCAACGCCGGGCTCCCGGTGAAGTGGGTCGAAATCGGTGAAATTGGCCATCGTGGGAGTACGGATAATTTGGACCCGGAGGGATGAGCCGGCCGGTTTCTTCGCTGGGGCCGCGAGCCGGTCCGCTAAGCTGTCCTCTTCGGGGATCCTCAGGTCGGAGAGGAAAGGCATCACGCCGAAGACCGGCTTGCCTGTTTTTTCTTCGAGCCAGCGGACCCCTTCCGTAAGCAGCGAGGGATCCCCCCGGAACTTGTTGATCACGAGCCCCTTCACCCGTTTCCGGTCTTCCGGGTCCAGCAGATCCAGCGTCCCCACCAGCTGAGCGAAGACGCCGCCCCGCTCGATGTCGGCCACCAGGATCACTTCGGCGTTCGCTGCCCGGGCCACCCGCATGTTGGCGAGGTCCGTTTCCTGTAGGTTCACCTCGGCCGGGGAACCTGCCCCCTCAATCACCAGAAATTCATAGGAGTCCTGCAGCGCGCGCAGACCCTGCTCGATTGCCAGGTTCAACCGCTCTTTGACATTTCTCAGTTCCGCCGCCGCGATGGTTCCCACCGGCTTGCCCAGCACCACCACCTGGGAGGTGTGGTCCGACTGGGTTTTTAGAAGGACCGGGTTCATCTCCACGGAGGGCTCGATCCCGCAGGCCCGCGCCTGCACCGCCTGGGCCATGGCCATCTCTCCCCCCTCGCGGGTCACCCAGGCGTTGTTCGACATGTTCATCCCCTTAAAGGGGGCCACCCGGACGCCCCGCCGGCTCAAGATGCGGCAGAAGGCCGCCGTCAGGACCGACTTGCCCACATGGGAGGAGGTCCCCTGGAACATAAGGGCTTTAGCCGGCATGGCCAAAAATCTCCTTGAGCGCCCGCAACAAGCGCTCGTTCTGTTCCGGCCGCCGGACGGCGATCCGGAAAAAACGGTCCTCTTCCAGACCGGTGAAATCGTCGCAGGTCCGGATCAGGATCCCTCTCTCCGCCAGAGCCGCGGCCAGCCGCCGCGCTCCCCAGACCGGACCGGCCAAACGACAGAGGATGAAATTAGCTTCGGACGGAACGCAGCGCAGATCGGGCAGTTTTTGAAGCTGTTCCCATAATCCTTGCCGGAAGATCCGGATGCTCCGCCGGCTCTCTTCCAGATAACCTTTTTGACCGGCCAGCCACCGCCCGGCCAGCGCCGCCGAGCCGTTCACCGGCCAGGGAGGCTGGATGCCGCCCAATTCGGAGACGATCGTCTCCGAGGCCGCGAGGTATCCCAAGCGCAGCCCCGGCACCGCGAACGATTTAGTCATGGAGCGAAGGACAATCAGCCGGGGGAACCGGTCCAGCCAGCCGACGGCCGAGACCCGTAGGTCGTCCTCCACAAAATCCATGTAGGCTTCGTCCACCACCGCCGTGATCCCCTGGCGGTCGCAGGAGACCAGCCATTCCAGTAATCGGTCCCGCGGCCAAATCCGGCCGGTCGGGTTGTTGGGGTTGCACAAGAAAAGGAGTTGCGCGCCGGTTTCCGGAGCGGGACCCGGTAAAAATCCATTCTGTTCCTGCAGGGGGCACGGGATCACCTCTCCCCCATCCGCCCGGACCGCCCGTTCGTATTCGGTGAAGGTGGGCACCGCCACCGCGGCCCGTTCCGGCTTGATCCACCGGGTGATCAGGTGGATGAGGTCGGCCGTCCCGTTGCCTGGCAGAACGCGATCGGGAGAAATTCCTTCGGCCGCGGCGATTGCTTGCCGCAGGTCCCGGTAGGCCGGATCGGGATAGAGAACCGCCTCCTGTAAACCTTCGCGAAGCACCGCCTCCCATCCCGGAGGGGGCCCCAGCGGATTAAGATCCACGCTGAAATCCAGGATTTCCGCCGGGCTAATCCCTTTCTCCAGCAAAGACCAGATATTCCCGCCGTGCCGTCCCCTCATCCAATCACCACCAACAACAGCAGCAGGAAGACCGTCACGATTTCACTCACCGCGCCGAAGGTGTCGCCGGTCACGCCGCCGAGCCAGCGCGTGAACAGGAGGTTCAGAATCCAGGAGACCGCTACCGCGCCGGCCAGAAGAACCCAAGCAGTCTTGAATCCAAAGCAGGCCAGCGTGATCCCCAACGTTAGTAGAAGGGCCACCACCACCGAACCGGGAGAGTGCTTGTCGGTTACTAAACGGCCCACACCGCTCCGGCCCGGCACATACCGGAAGAACTGCGCCGACAGTACAAGACAAACCCGGCTGAGGGCCCCGATCCCCGCGAGGGCCGCCACCCAGAACTCCGGCGCCATCTGGCGAATCGCGGACCATTGGATGCCCAGCAGAAAGACCATCCCGGCCGCGCCCGTGGCCCCGATCCGGCTGTCCCGCATCACCTCCAGCGTCTTCTCCCGGTCCTTCCAGGCCCCCAGGCCGTCCATCGTGTCGGCGAAGCCGTCCAGGTGCAGGCCCCCGGTCAGCAGCGCCATCGCCGCGAGCCCGACCCAAGCTCCGATCGCCTGCCCGAATAAGGTACTTGCGAGCCAGCCGGTCCCGCCTCCGGCGGCGCCGATCAGCGCCCCAGCCACGGGGAACCAAGCCAGCCCTTTCACCATCCGCTCCTGGGCTTGATCGCCTGAGAGCGGGCACGGAAAAGGAAGGATCGTCAGAAAAGAAAGCGAATCCAGGAGAGGGCGGATCATCGCACCGGCTCCTGGTTCTTCTTCTTATCCACCCCAGCCTCTCCGAACGTCGCCATTTCACTCAACAGTTTGAGCGAAGCCTCAATAATCCCGAATGCCAGCGCCGCCCCGGTCCCCTCCCCCAAAC
>JAUSCU010000051.1 GCA_030651065.1 Candidatus Omnitrophota bacterium
GAGTACGCCGAGGAGGAGCGACACAGGAGATGGCTGCCTGCCGCCGTAACCCAAAGGGCTGGGCTGAAATGACATCGCTTCGCTGCGTCGCTCGTCGTCGCCGTAATTCGGTTCATTACGTCTCCTCCTCGCTCCTTGCGCTGCTCGCATTTGAGCCCAGCGCGGCCGCGCGAGGTTGCGGGCGGGGCTCTCATATCTTACCGCGAAAATAAGGAGCGAGCAGCCGCAGCAGCTTGCGGTGGATCGGCCGGTTCCCGGCGAGGACGTGGCCTTGTTCCAGAAATTCCGGCCGGCCGAAGAAGTCAGTCACCCGGCCGCCGGCCTCCTGGATCAGCAAAGCGCCCGCCGCCATGTCCCAGGGCTGGAGCGCCATTTCCCAGAAACCATCCATCCGCCCGCAGGCGACGTAAGCCAAATCCAGCGCGGCCGAGCCGGCCCGGCGGATCGATCCGGTCTTGAGGAACACCTTCCGGAACGATCCGATGTAGAGGTCCATCTTGTCCTTCGCCCGGAACGGGAAGCCGGTCGCCACCAGCGCTTCATCGAACACGGAGCAGGAAGTGACCCGGATCCGCCGGCCGTTGAGGAAGGCCCCCTGCCCCCGGCGGGCGGTGAACAGCTCCTCCCGGACCGGATCGTACACGACCCCCGCTTCCAGCTTGCCACGCTCCACGAACCCGATCGAAACGCAAAACATCGGGAAGCGGTGCATGTAGTTGACGGTGCCGTCGAGCGGATCGATCAGCCATTGCCGGGGCTGGGCCGCTTCCGCCGGCGCTGATTCCTCCGCTTTAATCGAATGCCCTGGGAACTCTTTGCGGAGTATCTTGAGGATCGCCCGCTCCGATTCCTTGTCCACTTCGGTCACCCAGTCGCATGGTCCCTTCTTGGAAAACTGTGACCGGCGGAGCCCGGCCATCCGGCGCTTTAGGATCCGCCCGCCGGCCCGGGCGGCCCGAACCGCTACCTCCAGCGCCCGTTTAGATTCGGACATTTTCTTCCCGCAGCTTCAGAAGCAGGGGCTTGCTGGCAGGCGGAAAAGTGAAGCGGTCCAGCTCCGCCGGAAAGACCCATTGCCAACTGGCGCATTCCAACGCCCGCGGCTCCCCTTCCACCAGACGGCAGTCGAAGCAGTGGAGCCGGATCGTCCGGGCGGGAGTGCGGTGTGAGATCTCCATCCGTTTGGAGCCGACCTCGATCACAACTCCCAACTCTTCCCGGATCTCACGCGCGAGGCAGAACTCCATTGTCTCGCCTGGATCCATTTTCCCGCCCGGGAACTCCCAGAACCCGCCGAAAGAATCCCCCGGCAAGCGCTGCGAGATCAGTAGACGGCCGGCGTGAAGGATCACCGCGATCGGCACATCCAATGGAGGTAATTCAGGCAAGGAGTCGTCCGCCATCCACCGGAAGAACCACGCCGGTCACGAAATCGGACCCCTCCAGCAGAAACAGCACCGCGGCCACGATGTCTTTGGGATCGCCGGCCCGCTTCAGCAGGGTCTTCTCGATCGCCCTCTTGCGTTCGGCGGCTTTGATCTCCTTCGGCATCAGGATCGGCCCCGGAGCGATCGCGTTGACCTGGATCTCCGGAGCCAGCACTTTGGCCAGACCCCAGGTCAGCGTGACCAACCCGCCCTTGGCGGCGCAGTACGGGAGGTAGGTGGGCCACGGAGAGAACGCGGCGACATCGGCGATGTTGATGATCTTCCCGGTCCCGCGCCGCTTCATGCCGGGAGCAACCGCCTGCGCGAAGCGCCAGGGGCCGGAGAGGTTCGTACCGATGAGATCCTCCCATTGCGCGTCGGTGACCGTGGCCCAAGGGGTTGGATAAAAAGAGGAGGCGTTGTTGACCAACACGTCAATCCGGCCGAAACGGGATTCAATACTCCGCACCGCCTGCCGGACCTGGTCGCTGTCGAGCAGGTCCGCTTCCACCGCCATCGCCCGTACTCCCTTGCGGCGGATCGCGGCAGCGGTGGCTTCAGCCTCTTTCCGGGAGCTGCGGTAGGTGATCGCCACATGGCATCCCCGCCCCGCCAGCGCCAGCGCGATCTCCCGGCCGATCCGCTTCGCGGCGCCCGTGACAAGGGCCACCTTGCCCTTAAGCTTCATCCAGCTCCTCCAGCGGCCGGCGGCCCCCGAACCCCGATTCCAGATCATGCCAGAACCGGATCCGGGCCTCCCCCTCTTTCCAGCAGAGATAAACCAAATCCTCTCCATGGGGAGTGAAGAAATCCACCAACCCGCCGTCCAGATCCTTGAGCTGAGCGCCGAGCAGGGTCATCTCCCGAAGGAGCTTCTCAAAAGAAGCCGCCTGCTGCTTCTGCTCCGCGTCCAGCTTGGCTAACTGCTCCTTCGCCTTGGGGCTGACTGTGCCATCCGGCTGCAGCCAGGAAAGCTCCTCAACCGCTTTCTCCTTTTCCAATTTCTCCACCCGGTCCCGGCAGACTCGCATCTCTTTCAGGGACCGGCGAACCTGGGGAAGCAGCTTATCCGCTTCCTCCACTGTGAACAGTTTTGTCTTCACGCCTCGACGAACTCCAGCCGGACCTTTGCCGGGATAAGCCCTGCCTCGGCCGCCCTGTCCAACAACAGCTGCATCGCTTTCGCTCCGTCCGGCCGGCAATCCACGGCCCAGCGGTTGACGTACATTCCGACAAACCGGTCCGTCAGCGCGTAATCCAAACCCCGGCCGTACTGCATGGAGTATTCCAGCGCTTCCCGGCGGTGCGCGAAAGAGTAATCCAGGCTCTGCTTGAAAAGACGGGCCAGGTTCTTCGCCCCTTCGCCCAGGTCCCGGCGGACCACATTGATGCCCAGAGGGACCGGTAACCCGGTTTCCTTTTCCCACCATTCGCCCAAATCCAATACTTTGTGCAATCCATGTTCCGCATAGGTGATCTGCCCCTCATGGATCAGCACGCCGGAGGCCACTTGATCCTGCCGGACCGATTCCAGAATTTGATCGAACGGCATCATCTTGGCCTGTACCTTCCCAACCGCCAATTGAAGCAGGAGTGACGCGGTCGTCAACCGCCCGGGCACGGCCACCGCCCCGACCGGAATCTCCTCGGGCGCCATCGGCCTTCGAGCCACCACGACCGGCCCGTACCCTTCCCCGACACTGGCACCCGCGGTCAGCACGAGATACCGGTCCGCGCAGTAGGCATAGGCGTGCAGGGAGATCGCCGTCATCTCCATCTCGCCCCGCACCGCCCGCTGGTTGAGTTCCTCGATCCCTTCCAAAAAATGCTCGACGGTCAGATCCCCCAGCGGGATCTTCCCCTGTGTCATCCCGTAAAACAGGAAAGCGTCGTCCGGGTCCGGGCTGTGGCCGATTCGGATTTTCATTTGTAAAGCAGGTCCATAAAGCGGGTGAGCGTCTTCTCCAGCGTCGGCTCGTGCCGGTCCACGTAGATCAGGATGAGGTTCCGCAGCATGCGGGCCAGGATCTCGCGGGGACCAACCCCCTCCATGAACTCGGGCTGGTAAGGGTAGCCGGCCTCCACCATGAACTGCACACATTCGGGCCGGCTCAGGAACCGGCCGCCGTTGAACGTGTCCACATAAACCTCGCTCTTCGGATCCTCGTATTTGATCATGAAATGACCGGGGATCCCCACACCGGCCACCGGCAGCTTCAGCCTCTTGGCGATCAGCAGGTAAAGGACCGAGAGGCTGATCGGGATGCCCAGCTTCCTTTCGAGCACCTTGTTCAGGTAACAGTTCTGCGGATCGAAGTAATCCTCCCAGTTTCCGCGGAACCGCTCGTCCTCGAACAGGAACCGGCTCAAGGTCTTGAGCTGTTCGCGGGGTTTTTCCAAGCCCGTCACCTTCTGCCGCGCCTTCTCGGCCAGCTTATCCAACTGGGTCCGGCAGACCTTGGGGTCCATCTCGGGGTAGCAGACCTTGGCCAGCAGCAGGGCTCCTTGTTCCAGGTCTATTTTTTCGTCCGGGCCGGCGATGGTATTTTCCCAGTCCTTCCGGACCTTCTCCAGGCGGATCCTCTCTAGGACACCCCGCGTTTCCACGCGCACCTTGGGGTCCTCATTGGAACGGGCCGCTTCCTCTAATACAGGGATCGCGGAAGCGCCCACCTCGACCAGCTTGGCACGGGCGACCTCAACCACTTCGGCATGGTCGTCGGCCAATAGCTTGACCAAAGCCGGGATGTTCGCTTTCGGGGATGGTTTGGATCTTTCGGCAGACATCGGAACCACCTAGCTTATCGGACGCCTATCCCACTGTCAACGCACCCTTTTCCGTGTGCGCTTCGCCCCACTCCGGGCCGGGGATTCACTCCCTCTCCCTCCTCGCCTGAGCCTGAGGTCTCCGGCTCGTCGGTCAACGGTCGTTCACCCCGTCTCCGAGCGGGGCTAAGCACGCTGCTGAGCACTGCCTGGGAGATGGGTGAGCGACTTTGAGGGCCGAGCGGAGTGCTTTTAGCCGGAGGCGGTCGGCGCTCGGCCCGAGCGGAGCGAACCCACTACCGGGCAAGGGTGAGGCAAGCACGATAGTCCGGACTCACCCAAGCGAGGGTGGCCCGGCCATGATGAGCGTAAAGTTGAGGTAGCGGCCCTAATATGGTATCGTTTGCGGTGAAATGGTACAGCTGAGCGATTTCGCTCTGTTTGTCGATCAATCGGCTCCGTTCCCGCACGGTGGCCTCGCCGAGCCGATCCCCCTGATTCCCGATTTCGACCTCGAGATGCCGCGGGTTTACAAGCAACCCTCCCCGCCTCCCTTGCGCCGCGCCGGACGTTCCGCCCGAAAACTGCTGGCATTGGCCGGCCCGGCCTACCGGAATAACGACAGCGGCCAGTTTGGAAAGATCTACGGGGCGCTCAGCGCTGAGTTCCGCGCGGACCTTCAGTGGGTCCTCTCCTGCTGGGATTATCTGCTCTCCACCCAGGGCTGCCGGTTCCTCGCCCGCGATAGCCAGGAGAAGCTCTATTGCAGGGGAGATTACCGGATCTTCACCCGGAACGACTTCGAGGGGCTCGTTTACCGGAGCTTCCGGGAATGCCTGGTAAGTTTCGCTTCGCAACCGCAGACCGCCGGCTTCGAACGGTTCCTTCGCGACACCCTCTGGACGCGTCTCTCCGACAGCTACCGGCGGTTGGAGGAGCCGGCCGACCCGAACCAGAGAAAACTGACCGCCTACTCTTACTTGCGCTGCGCCCCCTACCAGTTCCTGAACCGGTACCATCATGAGCGGGTCACCCAAGTGGTCCGCCGCCTTCCCCTCCCCCTGCGGCAGACGGTGGAACTGTACCACCTCTCTTTTTACCGGGAAGAGGCGGCCTGCAACCAAACGGGGCTGACCTCCCTGGAGTTCAGAAGGAAGCGGTGGACGGCACTCAAGACGATCGCGGGGAAGGATTACTTAAGCTTCAGGCTGCTCAGACAGATCGAGCGCTACTGACCGTTCGGAAGACCGCGGGCTGCCAAGTCCGCGGCCAACCCTTCAAATCCTCCGAAGCGGTGCGTCTGGAAACCCATCGAATGGGCTGCCTGGATCAGGTCGTCCCGGTCATCCACGTAAAAGATTTCCGACGGCTTCAGGCGGGCGATCTCCAGCGCCCGGTGGTAGATCACCGGGTTCGGCTTCAAGTGCCCTACCTCGTAGGAAAGGATCCAGCCATTGAGCCGCTCCAGCACCGGGCAGAGAGTCCGCAGATATTCGAAATGGGGCCGGTTCGTGTTGGAGATCAGATAGCAGGGAAATTCCTGAAGCAACCGTTCGACCAGCCGGTTCATCGCCTCGTCCACGACAAAGATATCGTTCCAGACCTCCAGGAACCGCTCGTAGGGGAGCCGCATCCCGATCTGGCGGCTCACCTCTTCGTAAAATTGCCGCGTGGAGATCCGCCCTGTGTCATGTTCCACCACCAGCGGCGATTCGAAAAACATCTCGAACAGTTTCTCGGGCGCGGCGCCGGTCCCCTGGGTGATCTTCCGGGCGGCCGCCATGTGGTCGAACCGGACCAGCACGTTGCCCAGGTCGAACAGGAACGCCTTGATGGTGCCGGGCGCTGCAGCGCCTGACCCTCCGGTGCCTGGCACCAGCGGCTTTAAATGCTCCTCGATAATCTGCTCCGCGCTCTCCACCGTGACGCCGCTGTACCAGCGATGGTCCGGGGCAACCATCACGTTGGCCCCCTGTTCACAGAGGTCCATGCAGCCGGAGCGATTCACCCGCGCCTTGCCCTTTAAACCATGCTCTTGAACGTAAGCTTTGAGCTTCTCGAGGATCTTTTCCCCATCCCGGTGGGCGCAGCAGCTCTTGCCTGCCTCCCGCTCATGGGTGCAGACAGTGATGTGCTTGAGATAAGGGGACCGTTTCTCTTCCATGGTTTAACCGTCCGCGCAGTTTTCGTGGTAGCCGCAGGTACACCACCACTTGCAGGAGCGGTTGGTAAGGCGGGCGCCGCAATTGGGGCAATGGAGATGACGCTCCATCTCCAGCTCTTGCTTAGACTTTTCCCTTAGCGATGGCCTGCTTGACTTCGCCGATGGCTCGGGTGACGTTGATTCCACGGGGGCAAGCCTCCACACAGTTGAAGACGGTCCGGCAGCGCCAGACCCCTTCCTTGTCATTCATCACCTTTAGCCGTTCCTCCTTGCCCTGGTCCCGGCTGTCGAAGAGGAACCGGTGGGCCTGAACGATCGCGGCCGGACCAACGTAATCGGGGTCGGACCAGAAGGAGGGACAGCTGGTGGTGCAGGCGCCGCAGAGAATGCATTTGGTGGTGTCGTCGAACCGCTCCCGCTCCTGGGGCGACTGGAGGCGCTCCTTCTCGGGCCTGGGCTCTTTCTCCACCAGGTACGGGGTCACGGCCCGGTACTTGGCGAAGAAGGGCTCCATGTCCACAATCAAATCTTTGAGCACCTTGAAACCCCGCATCGGCTCGATCGTGATCGGCTGCTTGAGGGATTTGACCAGCACCTTGCAGGCGAGGCGGTTCTTCCCGTTGATGATCATCGCGTCGGAACCGCAGATGCCGTGCGCGCAGGAGCGCCGAAGCGCCAGCGTGCCGTCCAGCCGGCCCTTGATCGCCTCGATGCCGTCGAGGACCCGGTCGGTCGGCTCCAGTTCCACCTCGTAGTTTTCCCAGTGAGGCTGGGGGTCCCGCTCGGAGTCAAACCGCAAGATCTTGAAGGCCACTTTCTTCATTTAATATTTCCGCTCCTGGGGCTGGAACCGGGTGATGCTGACCGGCTTGTATCTCAGCGCCACTTTGCCTCCCTCATTGTACGCCAGCGTATGTTTCAAGAACTTGGCGTCGTCCCTCTTCGGGAAATCTTCGCGGGTGTGGGCGCCGCGCGACTCCTGGCGGGCCAGCGCGCCGGTCACGGTCACCTCCGAAAGCTGCAGCAGGTGCTCCAGCTCAAACGCCTCCAGCAGTTCCATGTTGAATTTCTTGCCCCGGTCCTGCAGTTTCACGCTCTGATAACGTGACTTCAAGCCCGCGAGGATCTCCAGCATCTTCTTTAGTTCGGCTTCCACCCGGTAGACACCGGCCTTGTCCATCATCTCGGCCTGCAGATCCCGCCGGATCGCCTCAACCGACTCGGAACCGCTCCCGTCGAACAGCTTCGCCATCCGGGCCTTCGTTTTGACTTGCGGGTCGGCCGGCAACGGCTGCAGCACTGCCGTCTTCACGAACTCCCCGAGCCCCTTGCCTCCCCTGCGGCCGAAGACAATGATGTCCACCAGCGAGTTGGTGCCCAGGCGGTTGGCTCCGTGCACCGAGACGCAGGCGCACTCGCCGGCCGCGTAGAGCCCGGGCACCGGAGTGGCCTTTTCGTCCTTGATCACTTGGGCGCTGGAATTGGTGGGGATGCCCCCCATCGCGTAGTGGGCGGTCGGCTGGATCGGAACCATCTCCTTGACCGGGTCGATCCCCATATAGGTCTCGACGAAATCGGTGATGTCCGGCAACTTGTCGTGGATCACCTTCGCGTCCAGATGCGTCAGATCCAGATGGACGTAATCCTTACCGCCGATCCCCCGCCCTTCCCGGATTTCCATGGTGATGGCGCGAGAAACCATGTCGCGGGGCGCCAAATCCTTGAGGGTCGGAGCGTAGCGCTCCATGAACCGCTCCCCCTTGCCGTTGCGCAGGATCCCCCCTTCGCCGCGAGCCGCCTCGGTGATCAGGATCCCCATCTTGTAGATGCCGGTCGGGTGGAACTGGAAGAACTCCATGTCCTGAAGCGGCAGGCCGGCCCGGTAAATAGTCGCCATGCCGTCGCCGGTCAGCGTCAACGCATTGGAGGTGATCTTGTACATCCGGCCGGAGCCGCCGGTGGCGAACATTACCGCCTTCGAGTGGAAGGTATGCAGTTCTCCGGTGGCGATCTCCACCGCCACCACGCCGCAGGCGGCTCCGTTGCTCATCAGCAGCTCGACCACGTGGAACTCGTTAAAGAAGGTGACCCCCTGCTTGATGCACTGCTGGTAAACCGTCTGGAGAATCATGTGCCCGGTCCGGTCGGCCGCGTAGCAGGCGCGTTTCACCGGAGCCTTTCCGAATTCTTTCGTGTGGCCGCCGAACGGGCGCTGGGCGATCTTCCCCTCGGGCGTGCGGCTAAAAGGAAGGCCCATATGCTCCAGTTCGTAGACAGTCTCCACCGCTTCGCGGCACATGATCTCGGCCGCCTCCTGGTCCACCAGGTAGTCGCCCCCCTTGACCGTGTCGAACATGTGCCACTCCCACTTGTCCGGCTCCATGTTGCCGAGGGCCGCGCCGATGCCCCCCTGGGCGGTGCCGGTGTGGGAACGGGTGGGATAGAGCTTGGAGAGGACGGCAATCTTGGCACCCTTGGAGGCCTGGAGTGCCGCCATCAGACCGGCGCCGCCGGCCCCCACGATGATCCCGTCAAACTGATGGACCGCCATCTATCCACCCACCGGTTTGAACGCGATGATGGCGTAGGTGCCCAGCACGAGAAAAGAGATGCCGATCACGTAGAGCATCCGTACCGCCGTGTCCCGCGCGAACCCCTTCAGATAATCGTCCAGGATCGTCCGCAGGCCGTTCAAGCCGTGGATGAGGGCCAGCCAGAGCATCACCAAATCGTAGCCGCGCCAGAAGAAGTTCAGGTAACGGGCCGCCACGAAATCGTAGTCGATTACGTGGATGCTGTTGAAGACGTGCATGATGAATAAGTGCCCTAGCGCCAGGAACAGCAGCAGCAAACCTGAGGCCCGCATGAAGATCCAGGCGTAGAGCTCCACACCTCCGGAAGGTTTTGACCGGGTCCCGTAGGCGTTCGTCTCAGCCATGGGAGGCACCCTGCAGAATGTGGCCCGTCATGATCCAAGCTACCGGGAGAAAGACCGCGAAAAAGAGGGCCATCACGGCGAACCACATCTGTTTGTGGTAGCGGGTGGCGGCCGGCCAGAAATCAATGATGCAGATCCGGACGCCGTTAAAAGAGTGGTACAGCACCGCCGCGAACAGCCCGATCTCCGCCAGGCCGAACAGCGGCAGCCGGTAGATGGCAATGATCTTGTTGTACAGGGTGGGGCCGAGGATGATCAGCGCGGTGTCCAGGATATGCGCGAAGAGGAACAGCAGGACGCCGACACCGGTCAGCCGGTGAAGCGCCCAGGACCATTGCCCTGTCCCGCCTTTGTAAAGACTCATGATTTCACATACCTCGTCGGATCTGTCACGCCGGCCGCCCGGAATCCGGCGCGCCGTTCAGCGCACTTCTGGCAGCGGCCGCAGTGCCGGTGGTCCTTCGGATTCAGGCAGGAAAAGGTCTTCTCCCAGGGAAGG
>JAUSCU010000069.1 GCA_030651065.1 Candidatus Omnitrophota bacterium
ACCCCGCAGGCGATGCTGAAGGAGAGCGTGGACTCCTCGAAGACCCCGCATTCCCCCGGGCGCTTGCTCGAGCCGCTGCTTAAAGAGCTCAGCGAGCCGGGCCGGCGCGCTTTCACTCTGCCGCCGCTGGACGTGCCGACAGCCAGGGTGGAAGATCTGTTGCCTCCATCCTTGATCCGCCGCGAACCGGCCCCGCTCCCGGAGCTCTCCGAGCGGGACCTGGTGAAGCACTTCATGCGGCTGGCGCACCTGAACTTCTCCGGAGAGACCAACTTCTATCCGCTCGGCTCCTGCACGATGAAGTACAACCCGAAGGTGAACGAGGAGATCGCCGGCCTGCCGGGCTTCTCCAAGCTGCACCCGTACTCCTCCGAAGAGGCCTGCCAGGGGATCCTCCAGCTGCTGTTCGAGTCGGAAGGGCTGTTCCGGGAGATCCTCGGCATGGACGCGGTGACGCTGCAGCCGGCCGCCGGCGCTCAGGGGGAGCTGACCGCGCTGCTGATGGCCGCCGCGTTCCACGAGGCCAAGGGCAAGCCCCGCCGCAAGGTGGTGGTCCCGGATTCGGCGCACGGCACCAACCCGGCCAGCGCCGCGATCTGCGGTTTCGAAGTGGTGGAGGTCAAGTCCAACTCCCGCGGCAGGGTTTCGCTGTCCGCGCTGGCGGAGGCGGTGGACGACCAGGTTGCGGTCTTCATGATGACCAACCCGAACACGCTGGGCCTGTTTGAGGAGGAGGTCCTGGAAGTGGCCGCCCTCGTTCACGAAAGGGGGGGGCTCATGTACTTGGATGGCGCCAATATGAACGCGCTGCTGGGGTTGCTGCGCCCCGGCGACATGGGTTTCGACATGGTCCACGTGAACATCCACAAGACCTTCTCGATTCCGCACGGCAGCGGTGGTCCGGGCGGCGGTCCGGTCGGCGTCAAGGCCGCGCTCAAGCCGTTCCTGCCCGGCCCGATCGTCATCGAAAAGGACGGCGTCTACCGCCAGGAGTCGCCCGGCCCCCTTTCCATCGGCCGGGTCCGCTCCTTTATGGGGAACGTCGGGGCGACCGTCCGGGCCTACGCCTACATCCGCTCCCTGGGGGCCGAGGGGCTGCGGCGGGTTTCCGAGGGGGCGATCCTGAACGCCAATTACCTTAAAGCGCTGCTCAAGGATGTCCTGCCGATGGCGGTGGAGGAGCCCTGCATGCACGAGTTCATCGCGACGGCCAAAGACCTTAAAGCCCGCTACGGCATCAAGGCAATGGACATCGCCAAGCGTCTGCTCGATTACGGCTTCTACGCGCCGACGATCTGCTTCCCTCTGATCGTGGAAGAGGCCCTGATGGTGGAGCCCTCCGAGACGGAGTCCCGGCAGACACTGGAATCCTTCGCGGAGGCGCTCAAAGCGATCACGCGCGAGGCCCGGGAGATCCCGAGCCGGGTCCAGAGGGCGCCGCACCGGATGCCGGTGGCCCGGCTGGACGAGGTTCAGGCCGCGCGAGAACCGAACCTACGCTGGTAAGCGGTATGCCGAAAATCCGGCTTATCACGGATTCCCGGATGGACCCGGCGGAGAACATGAAGAAGGACCTGAGCATCGCGCAGGAGGTCTGTGCGGGACAGGCGCCGGCGACTCTGCGCGTGTACGGTTGGGATCGACCGGCCCTTTCTCTGGGACGCCGGCAGAAGCTGGAGCAATTGTCTCCCGACCGGATTGGATCAGGCCGGGTGGTTGTCCAGCGTCCTACCGGCGGGGGAGCGGTACTGCATGACGCCGATGAATTCACCTACGCCTTGGCCCTTCCTCGCCCCTCATTTCAGGATCGGATGAAACCCTCCGAACTTCCCGCCTGGATCCATCGTGCCCTCAAAGAACAGATTCAGAAACAAAAGTTTCTCTCGCTGGAAGCTCTGGAGTGCGCGCCGGCGAATTCAGCCCTCTCCTCGGAGTTTTGTTTCCAGTCGCCCGTTTGCGGTGATCTCCTGATAGAGAATCAAAAAGTAGCCGGCTCGGCAATGCGGGTTTGGCGGGGCGGGCTTCTGATTCAGGGATCCATCCAGGGATTGCCCGTAGCGCGCGAGGTGCTGCTGGAGTCGCTTGCCATGGTTGTTGAGCGTTTCTTGAAAGAATAAACGTAATAAGTCGTTTGGTTTATTCTTTCCCATCCGGACCCGGCAGGCGCACCGGGTATTTGCGTGATGATGGCTTTTATGCCGTAGCTTTTTAAGCGGTCCGTAAGGTTCCTCGCAGTCTCTTTATTTTGAACCCATGACAGGTCATCCGTGTCTATGTGAGAGATGATTTTGAGACGGGCCAGGCGGGCCCAGCCCGCGTTCATCATTTTTCTATAGGGACCCGCGTAAGCGATTTTTTCCCCGTTCAGAAATCCGCTTTTCTTCAGGTATTCCGCGACCTCGTACTGCTCAAGAGGATAGTACGTGTTCGCTCCGACGCCGCTTAAATCCCTGCGCGCGAGCTGTATAAAGGAAAGGGCGATGATGGCGGCCATGGCACAGCAAATGCCGGCGTATAGTTTTTTGTGTTCTTGATCAGGTTTAAAAAGCCAACAGATGAGAGAGCAGCAGATCATTGCTATGAATGCTGCGACATAGCGGCCGTGGATGTGAACCGCCGCGTATGTTAATACGCAAACGGTGGAAAAGAACAGGACAGCTAAGATAATGGGGGGTGCTCTTTTTCTCGAGCGACCCTGTGCGAGAAACAGGATCAGAAGACAAGGAATCAATCCCTCAAGGAACGGACCCTTGACGTAATAGGGCAGGCGTTTTGTCAAATTGTCTCGCATCACATCGAGTCCGTTCGTAACCTCCACCCGTATTTTTCGGCCCTCCATCCAGTAAGAGGGGTCTTTCCAGAGAGGGAAGGTCGCGTTTTGAGGGAAGTCGAATTCATAGGTCTTGGGTTCTTGAAGGAGGATTCTTGGCGGATGTTCCGGAGTTCCGTATTTTTCGTCAGGAGATCCAAACCAATAGTTGAAGTGTTCTATTTTATTGACTCGCCACGCATAGGCGATGGATCCCGCCTCTCCGTAGGTGATTCTCTGTTTTTTGATCGAGAGAGCGGTCGCAAACGGCATCGCGACCAGCAGAAAGCCCGCGAGAGAAAGAAGGGCATAGCGCGGCGCTTCTTTTCGTCCGAAAGGAATCCACAAAGCCGCCAGAGCGAAAAACGAAAAAGGAAACATCACCGTTTTTGACAAATAGGAGAATCCCAGACAAACGCCGTATAGAATCCATCGCCCTCTGTTGTGGAGTGTGTAAATGTTTTGAGCCAGGATGCCCAGGGCTAGAAAGAGGAAGATAGAGGTACAGAGGTCAGCCCCAAAGTTCATAGTGGTCAGGTGAAGGGAAGTCCAGAGAAAGACAAAATATAAAAGAGCTCTCACGGAAGAGGAATGCCGGTCGGACGCGGCCAAGAGTTTGTTGATGAAGAACTCGAAGCAGAAGAAGGAGCAAAGATAGAGAATGAAATTAACCCAATGAACCAGGGGGAATTCCCAGGCAACCGATGGGTGGAAAACGCTTAAGAAAACAGCCAGTATCCAGCTGTAAAAAGGGCTCCAGGAGGCGTTAAGTGCGCTATTCAGATTCCCGACACGGTAAGAGTCTGCGATATCCAAATAAGAAATGGTATCCGACAGGATCCGATTTCTTTGGGACCACGTCTGCAGGACTCCTGCGAAGAATATAAGCCAAAAGAAAAAGCGCTTATTTATTCTCATGGTTGTTGACTGATAAAACAGCGATGAAATGAAGGCGCGAGTGGAAGAGCCATCGGATGACAGCTGGGTGGATTTTAAGACCGCGTTTCAATTCTATAATCCTTAATCCTAGTTTTTTAAACAATACCTTCCATTCTTTTTCGCTTAAATAGTTTCCGGTGGAGGCAATTCCATGTCTGGAATTTCCTATCTTGTCCATAAATCCCAACAGTGTTCGGTCGAAAGCTGTTTCGCAGAAATGATCCTTGATGATCAGCGTGTTCTTGCAAAC
>JAUSCU010000094.1 GCA_030651065.1 Candidatus Omnitrophota bacterium
CGTGCACGCCGGTCAGCGTGAAGTAACAGTCCCAGAAGATGCCGGTGCCCGGAAAATGGCCGTGCGCGAATTTTAGGGAATATTCGTATCCCTTCACGCCGAGGAAGGCCAGTCCCAGAACGATGGTGACCATCAGGAACAGCCGGAGTTTTGCCTTGTCCGCGCGGTCCACGGCGGCCACCGAGAGGGCCATCGTCATCGAGCTGGTGAGCAGGATGAAGGTGTTGAACGCCGCGGTCGGGATGTTCAGCTCCTCGCCCGGGTGCGGCCAGCTTCCTAAGCCCGCCCGCAGGACGATGTAGGCCCCGAGCAGGCCGACGAAAAACATCACCTCCGAAGCGAGGAACACCCACATCCCCAGTTTGCCGTTGGGGATGCCGGAGCTGGGAGCTTCCACCGCGCGCGCGTCGTGTCCGTGAGGGGCCATTTAAGAGATCATCCTATCGAGTGTCATCGTGGTTAACAAGACCGGCAGGTACAGGATGGAAGCGAAGAAAAGCCTTCGGGCCGAAGGGGCCGACCGGGTCCGGGCTGTTGCCAGACCGCAGAGAAGAAATCCCAGCCCGCTGGCTAGAGCGATCAGGAAATAGAGCCAGCCGAAAGAACCCATTGCGGCGGGCAGAAGGCTCACCGGGATCAGCGCCAGGCAATAGAGGACGATCTGCCGTCCGGTGGAGCCCCCTTCCGGGTCCAGCACCGGCAGCATGCGGAACCCGGCCCGCGCGTAATCCTCTCGCCAGGTCCAGGCGATCGCCAGGAAATGAGGCAGCTGCCACAGGAACAGGATAAAAAAGAGAGGCCAAGCATGGAGCCCCAGCTCTCCGCGCGCCGCGGCCCAGCCGATCAGCGGAGGGAGAGCCCCCGGCACCGCCCCCACCAGCGTGCAAAGAGTCGTGCGTGATTTAAGCGGCGTGTAGATGAAGAGATAGCTGACCAACGTCGCCGCCGCGAGGCCGGCCGCCAGCAGGTTGGCGCCGAGCGCCAGGAGAACCAAGCCCATCACTGAACAGGCCACGCCGAACGCCAGCGCCGAGTCCGGCGAGATCCGGCCCGAGGGCAGAGGGCGTCCCCGGGTCCGTTCCATCCGTCCGTCCGCCTCCCGCTCAATATACTGGTTGAGCGTTCCGGCTCCGGCGCCGATCCCCGCGGTCCCCAGCAGGAGGGCCAAAAGTTTCCAGGCATTCACCGGTTGCCCGGCGCCGCCGAGCAAGAATCCGCCCAGCGCTGTGACGATCGCCAGGAAGGTCAGGCGGGGCTTGGTCAGCTCCAGGTAGATTTTAAGCGGCCGGCGGGTCAGGTCAATCGGGTGGACCGGGTCGGCCAGAAAATAGTAGAGGGAAACCGAGAGCACCGAACAGGAGGCGAGGAGCAACGCCCCCGCCGCTACATGCGCGGTGGCCAGCAGGACGGACCGGCCGGAAAGGAAGGTAAAGACCCCCAGCAGGATCTGTACCAGTAAGAGCCACATGAGCAGCCGGGCCGGCCGCCGCAGCAGCGGCATCGAGCGGTATCGTTTCAGCACGGAACCAGCCGTCTTTCCGGCCAGCGCCAGAACGGCAGCCGCCCCGCCCAAGTGCGCGGCCAGCAGGGCTGGGAACCATCCGGTGTGCCGCATCGCGGCCCCGAGCGCTAGCTGCGCGAAAGCGGCGGACGCCGCTAAAAAGGAAAGACGGCAGAGATCCGGCGCCTGATCGGAAGGGTGCGCGATCGGTGTCCGCTGCCAGGCCGGAGAGAGCACCGTGGCCAACACCACCAGGGTCGAGAAAAAAACTTGGCCCAGGCAGGCGTGCGCGATGGAGACCTGCGGCGGCAGCTGCCACAGGACGGTCAGTCCGCCCAGAAGTCCTTGCAGTACCACGAGCCCAAACGCCGCGATCGCCAGCCGGCGCACCCAACGCCGTTTTTCGGAAAAAATCACCCAGAGGGTCAGGGCCAACGTTAGGAGCCCCACGGTAGCGGCGATCATCCGGTGGCCGTGCTCGTAAAAAATGCCGCCGACCATCGGCGGGAAGAGGGTGCCGTAGGAAAGGGGCCAATCTGGCACCGCCAGCCCGGACCCGGTCGAGGTGACCAGTCCGCCGGCGATCACCAGGAGGAACCCCGCCGCGGCGGTGAGCCAGGCGAAGAGGGGAAGCGCCCTCATCAATGCCCTTTCCCAAGCGATTTCTCGGTCTGCATCGTCCAGTCTTTCTTGGCGCCGGGCACCGAGTATTCATAAGGACCGCAATGAACTGTAACCGGGCCCGCGAAGTTGCCGTGCGGCGGCGGGGAAGGGACGGTCCACTCCAGCGTTGTGGCTTCCCAGGGGTTGTCGCCGGCCTTCTTCCCGAGGAACATGCTCCAGAAGAAGTTGAAGGCGAACAGGAACTGGCTCGCCATCAAGCCGAACGCGGCCAGGCTCATCACCCGGTTGATCTGAAGGAAATGGACGAGGCCGGCGTATTGCGTGAAATCGTAGATCCGGCGCGGCATGCCGCCGATCCCCAGCACGAACATCGGGAACATCACCACGTTGAACAGGACAAAGGTCAGCCAGAAGTGGATCTTGCCCAGGCGCTCTCCCATCATCCGACCGAACATCTTCGGGAACCAGAAGGTGATGCCGGCGAAGGCTCCGAACAACGATCCGCCGAACAGCACATAGTGGATGTGGCCCACGACGAAGTAGGTGTCGTGCAGCAGCATGTCCACCGGCGTCGAGGCCACGAAGATGCCGGTCAGTCCTCCGATCAGGAACATCGAGATGAAGCCCAGCGCGTGCAGCATCGGGGTCCTCAGCCGGATCGAGCCGCGCCAGAGGGTGCCCAGCCAGCTGAAGATCTTGACCCCCGTGGGCACCGCCACCACCATCGTGGAGATCATGAAGGTGGTGCCCAGCGCCGGGTTCATGCCGGCCTGGAACATATGGTGGGCCCAGACCATGAACCCGACTCCGCCGATGGCCACGCCCGCGTAGGCAATCGCTTTGTAGCCGAAGATCGGCTTGCGGGCGAAGGTCGGTAGCACATCGGAAACGAAGCCCATGGAGGGCAGGATCATGATGTAGACGGCCGGGTGGGAGTAAAACCAGAACAGGTGCTGCCACAAAATCGCCTGGCCCCCCGCGTGGGCCAGCATCTCCCCGTTGACAATCATGCCCGCCGGAAGAAAAAAGCTGGTGCCGAGCGTCCGGTCCAGCAGGAGGAGGACCATCGAGGCCGCCAGCACCGGCGTGGCCAGCAGCGTCAGGATCGCCGTAGTGAACAGCATCCAGATGGAGATCGGAAGCCGGTGGAACGTCATACCAGGGGCACGCAGGTTCAGGATTGTCGCGATGTAGTTGACCGCCCCGAAGATGGAGGAGAACCCCAGCACGATCACGCCGGCCACCCACATCGTCTGCCCGATCCCCATCGTTTCCTTGAGGGCCGAGAGCGGGGGGTAGGCGGTCCAGCCGGACGCGGCGGCGCCTCCCTCCAGGAAGAACCCGGAAAGGACGATGAGGGCCGCGGGGATAAACATCCAGAAGGACAGCGCGTTCAGCTTCGGGAAGGCCATGTCGGGCGCCCCGATCTTTAAGGGGATCAGGTAATTTCCGAAAGCGCCCACCAAAAGAGGGATGATCCCGAAGAAGATCATAATCGAGCCGTGCATCGTAAAGAGCATGTTGTAATACTCGGGCACCATCACGCCGCCGGGCATTCCCTCAGGGGCGATCTTTTCCATGAAAGCCAGCGGTTGTCCGGGCCAGCCGAGCTGCCAGCGCATCAGCATCGCCAGCAGGCCGCCGGCCACCATGAAAACCAGCGAACTAATCAGGAACTGGATGCCGATCACCTTGTGGTCGGTCGAGAAGATGTATTTTTTAATAAAACCGGGATGGTCACTCATTAGCCTTGGTCTCCGTGAGCCAGGCCTGGAACTCGGCCAGCGGCTCGGTGGTCACGAACCCTTTCATCCGGTAGTGGCCCAGCCCGCACAGCTCGGCGCAGCGGATCTCAAACTGGCCCGCCTTGCTCGCCTCCACCCAGATCTGCTGAGGCAACCCCGGCACGGCGTCCTGCTTCATCCGGAATTCCGGAACAAAGAAACTGTGGATGACGTCCTTGGAGCGCAGGTGGATCTTGACCGGCGTGCCCACCGGCAGGTGGAGCTGATTGATCGTCGAGATGTCGTCCGGGGTTTCAAATTGCCCGTCGGGACCGGGGTAGCGGACGTTCCAGGCGAACTGCTCTGCCAGGATCTCCACTTGCAGGGAGGTGGCGGGCGCTAGAGAAGGATACCGGATCTCCGCCCAGACCTTCTGGCTGGCGATGGTAAGCCCCACAAGGATCAGGGCCGGGATGACGGTCCAGACGATTTCCACCAGCGTGCTGCCGTGGACGTAAGAGGCTTTTTGTCCCGGGCGGTCCCGGTATTTGAGGATGAACAGCAGCAGACAGGCCTGGACCAGGAAGAAAAAGAACCCCGTGATCCCCAGGATGATCCAGAACAGCTGGTCTACGCGCGGGGCGTAGGTTGAAGCGCTTTCAGGAAGAAGCATCAAACCTACTTAGCTTCAAACGAGAAAGTGATTTTCTTGCTCTCGCCCTCGGCGATCGTCACTGTCTGCGTCTTGGCGCCTAGCTTCTCGTGCCAGGCCTCCAGCGTGTAGGTGCCGGCCGGAAGGTTGCTGATCGAGAAGGCGCCGTCGGCGCCGCTGACCGCGAAGAACGGGTGGCCGAAGACACCGGCGTAAGCCGTCATCCAGGGATGGACGTTGCACTTGAAGGGAACCGGCACCTCCGGCTGGTCAAACGTTTTAGCGCTCTTCATCCCCTTGGTCGGCTGGGCGAGGTTGAATTTTTTGTTCAGCTTGGGCTGGCAGTTCACGTTGTGCAGCGTCGCGTCGCTGTTGAGGATTTCCAGTTTCTGGCCGGCCTGGATCCCGAAGACATGCGGCTCGTACATGCAGCCGGTCTGGTTGATCACCACGGCCTCGGTTGGGGCGGGGAAACTGCCGGTGACCCCGTCCTTAACATAGACCAGCACGTTCTGCAATTTTCCGTTGCTGGCCACAAGCTCCCGGCTCATCACGGCATCCGGGTGGGCCTGCGCGCAGGCCGGATCGGCCGCCATCTTGATCTTGGTTGGGGCGGGGACGTTTCCTGTCACAGAAATGCTGCCCGAGAGCGTGGCACCGCCGGCCGGAGCGGCTTCAGCCGGTCTGACTGCCGCCGCTTCCTGCGGTTTGTTTCCCGCGGCCAGCAACGTTAAGACCATCACCGCCAACCCGCCTGCTTTCAGTCCCCGTTTCATCGCAAGCCCCCTTATTTTAAGATCAGTTCCATCCAATTCGAATTTGACCGGTGCCGGCCCTGCTCGGCATTGCCGCCGTCCCACACCATAACCCCCAATCCGGCTCTCTTGCCCGACGGCAGCGGCCGCTTCAAGAGGGCCGTCCACTCCCCGTCTTCATAAGAAAGAAGTTCAGCCGGCTCCGTCTTTCCCGTCCAGCCCCGAAGCGATCCGGAGCGCCACCGGGAGTTTGGATCCTCCAACAAGACCACGGCCGCCGCGTCGGAAGGCGTTTCCCGGCTTTCGCTGCGGTCATGCCAGGTAAGGCGGAAGAGGATTTCTTTTTCATTATACATCGCCTGCACGGAGACCGCGCGGACTGAGGAGGGAACGATTTCGCCATTCCGGTAGAAGGTGCTGCTCAAGCGAAGGTCGGTCCGGGGGGCCTTGTCCCAGCCCAGCTCTTCCCGGACTGCCGCCACCTTGCTGCTCCAGCGGGGTTCCGCCTGAATCGAATGCACGTAGTAAGCCAGGTCCCAGACCTCTTCCGGCTTCACCGCTTCGGCGTAGGAGGGCATCGGCGTGCCGTCCAAGCCGGTCATCAGCCGGACGAGGACGTCCCGCGGCGAAGAACCGCTGCGGTAGCTCCAGCCCTGGGTCAGATTGGCCGCGTCAATGTGGTCTCCCCACTGATCCACCAGGGTCGCGGCGGAGGGGCCGTTGCCGCGGCCTTGGGGCCCGTGGCAGGCGTTGCAGCCAAGTTGCGTGTAAAGCTCCTTGCCCTTCGCTAGATTGGCCCCCTTGCCCGGGTCCTTTCCGAAGGCCAAAGGCTCCGGTTTATCCTGGAAGGCGGCAGAGAGAGACTTCACATGGTAGACCAGCTGCCACCGGACATCCTCCGGCAGGCGCTGAAAGTCCGGCATCCGGCTGCCGGGTAACCCATTGGAGATCGTCTCATAGAGATCCTCGTCCGTGGGCGGTGTTCCGCTGGCGGTGGTCCGGAACTTAAAGACCCCTTCCGAGAGTTTCCGGGGGCGGGGGTGCATCCGTTTGGAATCCCGCCCGTCGCCGGCGCCGGTGGGCCCGTGGCAGCGGGCGCAATTGTCGGCGTAGGCTTGGGCCCCGGCCTCCGCGTCGGGGGCCGGCTTAAGGGATTGGGGAGTCTGCGCCAGGACCTGCGCGGTCTCTGCCAGGAAAATTACCATTGCTGAAAAGAGGATTCGTCTCATTCGGAAGAAAAACGGAAGCCTTATTCTAACGGAAGGGCTTTTTGCTTGCAAGGGGCGCTAACGCAGCGCCCAGCCCGTCATCAGCCCCAGGTAGGTCCCCAGGATGTTACCCAAAACTGCCATCAGCAGCCCCAGCCCTGCCAATTCTTTCGAGTAGCTAGCTCCCACCATCGGCGCGGAAACCACGCCGCCGATGTTCGCCTGGGAGGCGGTGGCGATCAGCCCCAGCGGCGCGCGGCAGAAATAGCCGGCTGCCAGCAGGACCAGCCCATGGACGGCAATCCAGGTCAGCCCCAGCAGCAGAAAAACCGGAGCCGTCAGGACTGCCCGGAGATCAGCCCGGGCGCCGATGGTGACGAGCAGCAGGTAAAGGGCCCAGGTGCCGATCCGCGACGCCCCCGACTCCCCCAGCCGCCGCAGGGGGGTTGCGGCCAGCGCCAGCGCCGCGGTGGTGACCAGCACCACGGTCCAGGTGGAAGCGGTGAATCCCGGAAAAATCGGGAGACGGCCCGCTGTCCGCTGTGCGATCCAGGAGAGGAGGATGGCGAAAATCAGAGATCGGAGGCCGTAGAGCGCCCCCGCACTCGCTCCACGCTCCTCCCCTTTTTCAAATAAACCCGGGAGGACGGGAACTCGCGACGTCGCTTGTGCGGGAACGCTTTCCGGCCTCGTCACCCGCCGGTCCCATTTTTCCTGCCACGCGGCGGCGGCGATCAGTAGCCCCATCCAGCTGTAGGCCACCACCGCGTCCAGGATAATCACCGGCCCGATCAAGGCGTCGGGCACCTCGAGGGCTTCCTTCACCGCCAGCATGTTGGCTGACCCGCCGATCCAGCTTCCGGTCAGCGCACCCACCGCTCCCCACGACCCCGCGGGAAGAAACGGCTTATAGAGGAAGAACGAAGCGAAGGCTCCCAGGATCGTGCCCACCGCTCCCGCCAGCATCAAGGCGGCGGCTTTCCCACCGATCCGGCTTAAGGTTTTAAGATCGGTCCCGATCAGCAGGAGGACCAGGCAGACTGGAAGAATCTGGCGCGACACAAAGGTGTAAAAACCGCTTTCCCGGGGGAGCCATCCCAGTGAGCTGGCGATCATCGGCAGGAAGTAACACCAGAAAGGGACCGGCAACCAGCGAAAGATTTTTGTCATAAGGAGCCCATCTTAACAGCCTTTCCGGCATGACAAAACCGTCACGCGAGATTCACCTGCTTGTCATCCCTGCGTTGGAAACTGGGGCTCCAGGAGGGAAGTAGCCATGCTGAAACAAACTTCAGTTTTGTTGGGGGTTCTTCTGTTGTGCGGGCCAGTCTGGGCGGAGAACGCGGAGGAGAAAGAGTTGAAAGCGGCCCAGCAAGAGGTGGACCAGGAAGCAGCCGCGAGCAAGGGCGAAGCCAAGGTGGAAAGTCTCGCCCAGCAGTTCAATGTGGAACCCGCCACCGTGCAGCAGATGCGGGACAAGCGGCAGGGCTGGGGAGAGATCTCAACGCAGTTGGCGCTGGCGGAGCGTCTCTCCAAGACGGATTCCGCGACCTATCCCACAACGGCCGACGCGCTAAACAAAGTAGGGGCTCTCCGCGACGAAGGTAAGGGTTATGGCGTGATCGCGAAGGAACTCGGTTTTAAGTTGGGGCCCGTGGTCAGCGGCGTCAAGAGATCCCGGGACACAATCCGGTCTTCCGCCCGGGCCGACAGGCCGGAAAGAACAGGAAGAATAGACCGACCGGAAAGGCCCGAGCGGCCTGATCGTCCTGAAAAACCGAATCACCCGGGGAATCAACGATGAAAGGGCGGGGGTGGATGTTGGCCTTGCTGGCGGGGGGAGCCGTTCTTTTCCCCTGTCCGGCAATGGCCGGCTCGTTTCGCTCCACGTCGGGCGTGTCGGTGACCACCGGGGACTATGGAACCAGCGAGGACACGACAATCACCCAGCTTTATGAGACGTTCGTTGCCAAAGGACAGGTCGGTGAGATCGGCGTGACTCTCCCTTACTTGTTTCGCAACGGCAATGGTGTGACGGTGGGTGAAAGCCGGCGGGCCCAATCCGGAACGATCCCTGAAGAAGCGGATGGGATCGGAGATGTCCAGGTGACGGGAACCTATTTTTGGCTGGAGGAGGATGAGTCGCGGCCCGCCGTCGATTTGGCAGGCCGAGTGAAATTCCCAACGGCGGATGATGACGAGGGACTGGGCACCGGCCGCTTCGACGTGGGGTTTGGGCCGGAGTTGCTGAAACATTTCGGACAGCTGATCACCTTCGCGGATTTTGAGCTGGTACTGCGGGATAAGCCGGACAATTCCACGATCAAATCCACCCGTTTCGATTATTCCTTAGGGGTGGGCTATCCGCTGACCGATCGTTTCACGGGGTACGCCTCATTGGATGGGGGAACGCCCACCAACTCCGGCGCCGATGCACCGCTGGAGCTGGTCCTCTCGGCGGTTTACAAGGCCACGGAGACTGTGCACCTGAACGGTTTCCTACTGGCCGGCTTGACCGAGGGCAGCCCGGACTTTGGAGCGGGAACCAGCGTCACGTTCTATTTTTGACGGAGAGCCGGCCACCCCGGGTTTCGAAATCGATTGGGCCGGGCGGGGAGATCACCAGCAGGTGGGAATCCAGGTCGATGTAGTGGAAGGCGCCGGTGCCGCAGGCCAGCGCCACGCTGGGCCAGAGCCCCGCCGCCGATTCGGCCATGCAGCCGATCATCAGCCGGGTGCCGGTTTTCTTTGCCAGGCGGATGATCTCCAGCGCGCCGGCCACGCCGCATTTGGCCAGCTTGACGTTGATCACCGATGCCGCCTGCTTTCGAATGATCCGACGCGCGTCGGAAACGGTGCGCGCCGATTCATCCGCGACGACCGGGATTTTCCCTTGGCGCTCGATCTCCCGGAAGCCGCGCCATTCTCCGCGGGGGACCGGCTGCTCAAACAACTCCACGGGTAACCGGCGTTCTCTTACTCGCGAACAAAATCGGATCGCTCCCTCCCGCGTGAAGCCTTGGTTGCCATCCAGCCACAGCATCGCTTTGGGCGCCGCGCGATGGACCGCCAGCACCCGATCCAGGTCCGCGTCCGGCGCTTTCCCGGTCAGCTTGACCTTCAACCGCCGAAAGCCCCGTCTCGCGGCCTGGCGAGCGGCCTGCCCAGCCACGCGGGGTGGCCAGGCGGAGATCGTGAGGCTCGTCGTGACGGAGCGCTTCTTTCCACCGAACCATTTCCAGAGAGAGACCCCGCGCGAGCGGGTGTAGGCATCCAGCAGCGCGCATTCCAGGGCCGCCGCGGCGGCCGGATGCCGGCCGGCGGTTTGCCATACCTTCTCCGACAGGCGGCGAGCGGCCTGGATTTCCTTTCCGGCCAGGTTTACGTTGAGCAAGGCCCGCGTGAAATCGGCTCGTTTTTCATCGGGCCAAGCCAGTGATTCGGAGGCTTCGCCATAGCCGTGGGTCCCATTCTCCAGATGGACCACCACCCGCAGATTATGGCTGACCTTCTTGCTCCCGTGTGCCGTCACGAACGGCCGGCGCATCGGCAGGTTCCAGGGGATCAGCTCCACTGCGGCGATGCGCGGGCTCACTCGAAGTACGTTCCGTAATAAACCTTCCGGCCGCTAGCTTCCGCCTCTTTAAGGCGGGACTTCAGGCTGGTTTCCCAGACCTTCTTGCCGGTGCCGGGCCCTTCGATCACTTGACCGCCGCCGGAATAGAGCATTACGTGGGTGATCTTCTTTGGATTTTTGGGATCGGAGAAAAAGAGGAGGTCCGCCGGCTCAAGCTCCTTGCGCGTGATCGCCCGGGCCTTCATCCATTGCTCGTGCGCGTCGCGCGGGATCGTGATGCCGTTGGCCTGGTAAGCCAGGCCGGTCAACCCGGAGCAATCCACTTCTTGGTGGGAGCGGCCTCCCCAGTAGTAGGGGGTTCCGAGGAACTCTCTTGCCGCCTCAACGATCCCGGCTCGTTGAACAAGAGTACCGGGTGCTTTGTACCCGGTACTCGATGTTGTTTTTCCGTCGCGGGTAAGATCCGACAGCCGCATCCAGCCGGGATATCCTTCCCAGCGCTGGTTGTGGCTCCATTCCAGCTGCTCGGTCGCTTCCACTCGGGCCCAGCCGTTCTTCTCCTCCAGCACACGGACCGGATCGCCGGCCAGGAGCTGGCTCTCTTCGAGGGGGTCGTGGTCTCGCGACGGACCGGGATCGGAAGGCTCCTTGCGCAGGTCGGCTACCGGAACGGCAACCCGCGCCTCATACGGCTCGGCCGCCCAGGCCGCCGTGAGGAAAAGACAGGAGCCACTTATCATAGCGAGTATCCGCATCTTCCCCATTATAATGTCGGCATGCGTTTGATCTTGGCCTTACTTCTAAGTGGGTCCCTCTGTTTCTCTTCGCCGGTCTTCGCCGTCTCGTTGGATGGGTTCGATGAAAATGAAAAGGCAACCCGTCTTTCAATCATGCAGAAACTGAATCCCTTCGTGGACGAGCGTAAAAAAAGCGGAACCGCGCCCCTCATCACCTTTGAAGAGCTTTATGCCCATCTGACGCCGGACCAGGTGAGCTTCCTGAAAGAATTCCGGGAGATCGATCCCGCGGTGGTGGGGGGTGCCAGCCGGCGCTTGCCGGCCCCCGCGCCGGACACACGATTCGTCCGGCTGGACCGGCAGGCGGTCCTGCGGGACGGGAAAAGCATACGGATGGACACGCAGTTTTTGCCGGCTGCGGCGCACGCCGCGTACACCCGGATGATGGCGGCGATGGAACCGGATTTAGGAAAACGGCTGCTGGTGGAATCCGGCTACCGGTCGCCCGCCTACCAGCTGTACCTCTTCCTCTTCTACATGCCCAAGCACAGCTACTCCGTGCGGGAGACCAACCGGCACGTGGCGCTGCCCGGCTGCAGCGAGCACGGCAGCCCCGCCTTCCAGGCGATCGATTTCATTACGCCGGCGGGAATTAACGGGGAGGACCAGCCGGAGGAGTTCGAAGAGCTGCAGGAGTACGGCTGGCTGCACGCCCGCGCCGGGGAGTTCGGTTTCTCCCTATCCTACCCGCGGGGCGGGGAGTCGGCCTTCGAGCCCTGGCACTGGCATTACGAAGAGTAACCGAAGCCCTGTTATGATGGGTGGCGTGGTCACGCTCCGCCGCTCGCTGCATCTGCCCGACGCCACAGCCCTTGTCATCGGCTGCGTCATCGGCGCCGGGATCTTCCGGACCGCCGCCTCCATCTCGAAACACCTCCAGGAACCTTGGCTGGTCATGGCCGTCTGGGTGGCCGGCGGGTTCATCTCCTTCTGCGGGGCCCTCTGCTACGCGGAGCTGGGCGCTGCCTACCCCAAGACCGGCGGCGATTACGTCTACATCAAAAAGGCATACGGACCGGCGGCCGGATTCCTGTTCGGCTGGACGAAGATCTTTACCGAACGGGTCGGCACGATCGCCGTGCTCGGGTTCGTCTTCGCAGAATATCTTTCCGGGGTGCTGGGTTTGAGCCCCGTCCAGACCCGAGAGCTGGCGATGCTTGGGATTTTAGGACTGACGTGGGCCAACATCGCCGGGATCCATGTAGGCAAAGGGGTGCAGAACCTGCTGACCGCGGTTAAGCTGATCGCGCTGCTGGCGATCATCGTGGTTGGGCTTTCTGTGGCGCCCGCCGCGGCTGCGGCGTCTCTGCCCGCCGTCTCCTCGTTGGACCTTTCCACTCTTCAGGCGTTCGGCGTGGCTCTGGTCTTCGTGCTCTGGACCTACGGCGGCTGGACGGAATCGGCCTACGTGGCGGAGGAGATCCACGATCCGCACCGGAACCTGCCGTGGTCCATCCTTCTGGGTTTGAGCGTGGTGACGCTGCTGTATCTGGCGGTCAACTGGGTCTATATGCGGGTGATCCCCCTTTCCGAGATGCCGGGCACGCCGCTGGTGGCCGCCGAGGTGATGCGGCGGGCGCTGGGCCCGGCCGGAGCCACCGTCACTTCCTTAATGATCGCTTCCTCCGCGTTCGGCGCCCTGAACGGCTACATCCTGACCAGCGGCCGGATTCTGATGGCTGTTGGGCAGGACCACCCGCTTTTCTCGCGGCTCGCGGCCCTCCATCCGGTTTTCGCCACGCCGGCCCGGGCGCTGGCCTTCAACGCGGCCATCGCGGTTCTGCTGGTCTGGGTCGGCACGTTCGACCAGATCGTCACCTATTCCACCGTGGTGATCTCCGTCTTCTTCGCGCTGGCGGCGCTGGCGGTCATCGTGCTCCGAGTGAAGGACCCGGCCACCCCCCGGCCGTACCGGGTCTGGGGTTATCCCGTCACGCCGGTGCTGTTCGTGCTGGCGCTGGGGTTGTTCGTCGCCAACATCACCTGGACGCAGCCGAAAGAGGCGGTGTTCGGTTTCCTGCTGGCCGCCGCGGGCCTGCCGGTCTATTTCTTGTCGAAAAGAAAATGAGAGGGTTGCTGATTCTGGCGATGGCGCTTCTGCTGTCCGGAGCCGGGAACCGGCCTCGTCTGACGGAGGAGGAAAAAGAGCGGATGGAGGACCGGAAAGAGATGGTGGAAGAGCAAGTCCGGCAGCGCGGCGTGACGGACCTGCGGGTTTTAAAAGCGATGGAGACGGTTCCTCGGGAGCTGTTCGTTCCCCGGCAGATGCGGAACATGGCTTTCATGGATGGGCCGCTGCCGATCGGCGGAGGGCAGACGATCTCGCAGCCGTACGTCGTGGGGCTCATGACCCAGCTGGCGGAGGTGGGGCCGGAGGATAAGGTGCTGGAGATCGGCACCGGCTCCGGCTACCAGGCGGCGGTGCTGGCGGAGCTGACCGACAAAGTGTTCAGCATCGAGATCCTGCCGGAGCTGGCCGCCCAGGCGGCGAACCGGTTGAAATCTCTGGGGTACGATCAGATCCGGCTCCGCACCGGCGACGGTTACGCCGGCTGGCCGGAGGAGGCTCCGTTCGACGCGATCCTGGTGACCGCGGCCCCCGAGAGCGTCCCGCAACCGCTGACCGACCAGCTGGCGGAGGGGGGCGTGCTGGTAATGCCGCTGGGTCCGCGCGCCGGGTATCAGGAACTGATCTGCATCCGGAAGAAAGAGGGGAAACTCGAGCGGGAAACGATCACCTCCGTCTCTTTCGTCCCGCTGATTCGCGGCAAGGAAGATCCCAGATTAAGCGACCGCACATAGCCGGTCTCCTTTTGGCCGTGCTAGCATGGGGCATGGCTTCCGCCGCGCCGGCCCACACTAACCGTCTCGCCAAGGAAAAATCTCCCTACCTTCTCCAGCATGCCCACAACCCGGTGGACTGGTACCCGTGGGGCGAGGAGGCGTTCGAGAAGGCTCGCCGGGAAAAGAAACCGATCTTCCTTTCGATCGGCTACTCCACCTGCCACTGGTGCCATGTGATGGAAAGGGAGTCCTTTGAGGACCCCGCCACGGCCGAGCTGCTGAACACTCATTTCGTCCCGATTAAAGTGGACCGGGAAGAGCGCCCCGACGTGGACGCCCTCTACATGCAGGCGGTCATGCAGATGACCGGGCAGGGAGGCTGGCCGCTGTCCGTTTTTCTGACGCCCGACCTCCATCCTTTCTACGGCGGCACCTATTTTCCCCCGGAGCCTCGATGGGGCCATCCCGGTTTCAAGCAGCTCCTGAAAAGTTTGGCCGATGCCTGGGAGAACCGGCGGGAAGAGGTCCTAAAATCTGGGCAGGCGATGGTGGAGGCGCTACGCGGCCCGGCGGAGGCGGGCGGCGCCGGCAAGGAGGCTCTCTCGAAAGAGACCCTTGAGCGGGCCTTCCAGGCTTTTTCGGAAAGCTACGATGAAACTTACGGCGGTCTTGGGCCCGCCCCGAAGTTCCCCCGCAGCCACGCCCTTTCGTTGTTGCTGCGTTACTGGAAGAGGACTAGCGACCCGCGGGCGTTGGAGATCGTGGAGGGGACGTTGCGGGGGATGGCGGCCGGCGGCATTTATGACCACGTGGGGGGAGGTTTCCACCGCTACTCCACCGACGCGCAGTGGCACGTGCCCCATTTCGAGAAAATGCTTTACGACCAGGCGCTGCTGGCCCGGACTTACCTCGAAGCCTACCAGGCGACCGGGAAGGCCGAGTACGCCCGGACGGCCCGGGAGATCTTCGATTACGTCCTGCGGGAGATGACCGGAAAAGAGGGAGGTTTTTATTCGGCGGAGGACGCCGACAGCCTGGAACCTGGCGGGAAAGAAAAAAAGGAAGGGGCCTTCTACGTTTGGAGCGCGAAAGAGATCGAAGATCTCCTCGGTAAACCGGACGCGGCGGCCTTCGGCCTTCTGTACGGCGTCCAGTTACACGGAAACGCCGCGCACGATCCCCAGGGGGAGTTCGCCGGCAAGAACATCCTGTACAAGGCGCGTCCCGTGAAGCCGGAACAGGAAGAGCTGGACCGGCGCTGCAGGAAAAAACTGTTCGCCGCGCGGGCCAAGCGGCCGCGGCCGCACCTGGACGACAAGGTGCTGGCCGACTGGAACGGGCTGATGATCTCCAGCCTGGCGTTTGGCGCCCAGGTTTTGGAAGAACCGGCCTACGCGGAGGGGGCGCGGCGCGCGGCCGACTTCATCCTGAAAGAGATGGTCCGGAAGGACGGCCGGTTGCTGCACCGCTACCGGGATGGGGAAGCGGCGATCCCCGGCCATCTTGAGGACTATGCCTTTCTCGTCTACGGTCTGACGGATCTTTATCAGACGACGTTTGATCCCCGGATTCTGGCCGAGGCCAAGCGGCTGACGGCCGACATGGTCCGGCTCTTCTGGGATCAGGAACGGGGCGGGTTTTTCCTCATCGGAACTGACGCCGAGCAACTGCTGGTCCGCCAGAAAGAGGTGTACGATGGCGCGATCCCTTCCGGCAACTCCGTGGCGGCGTTGGACCTCCTCCGCGTAGGCCGGCTCACCGGGGAGAGAGGGTTCGAAGAGAAAGCCTCGAAACTCATGGAAACCTTTGGGGCCCAAGTGAGCCGGCAGCCCTCCGCCTTTCCGCAGCTTTTGATCGCGCTGGATTTCGGGATTGGCCCCTCAAGGGAGATCGTGATTGCCGGTCCGCCGAAAGATCCCGGCACGAAACAGATGCTGCGGCTCATCCGCGGGCCTTTTTCCCCAAACCAGGTGGTGACGTTCCACCCACCGGGGAAGGAGGGTTTTTCAATGCTGGAGGGAAAGCCGACCGCCTACGTTTGCGAGAACTACGCCTGCAACTTGCCGACCAACCGCTTGGAAAAACTGAAAGAACTGCTGATAGAATAGACACATGGGCAATCCCAACAAACCGAACCGCGCGCGAGACCCCAAGATCGCCGCGGTCGTCAACCAGAACGGGTGCACCGGCTGCGAGGCCTGCCTCACCGTCTGCCCGGTGGACTGCATCGAACCGGTCCCGGGCGCCGAGAAACCGGGCCTGTTCCGGTTGGTGGAGATTGACCTGGACCGCTGCATCGGGTGCGGGCTCTGCCCAAAGATCTGTCCCTGGGACACGATCGCGATGGAGCCCTACCCGCAGGCCCGGGAGATCGCCCCGCTGGTGACGATTCGCACCGTGGTCCCGGGCCACCGGGCCACAGTCGCCTCCCCCGTCTAAAAGATGGCCACCTACCTCACCAAAGCAGGCGTCATTAAGCTGGAAGCGGATCTCAAGGATCTGCGCAAGCAGCGTCGGACGCTCGAGGAGGAGGTCCGGATCGCGCGCGATCACGGCGACCTCCGGGAGAACGCCGAGTACCACGCCGCCAAGGAGCGGCTGACACAGGTGATGGAGAAGCTGACCGGCCTGCAGTACAAGCTTGCTGAGGTCTGCGTGGTGGACCCCTCGCAGCACAAGACTGACGTCGCGATCCTGGGCACTCGTGTGACCGTGAAGGATTTGAGCAGCGGATCGAAAGACCAGTACATCCTTGTCGGTCCCGATGAGGCAGACCCGGTCGCCGGGAAGATCTCCATGCAGTCCCCTCTGGGGCGGGCGTTCATCGGCCACAAGATAAAAGAGAAGGTCATTGCCACCCTCCCCGGCGGTCCCCGCGAGTTCGAAATCCTTTCCATCGAAGCGGTCGAATAGCCTTTCGTGCCCACCGACCGGCGGCTGATCTACGCGGCCGCATTCATCCGGTCGCTCGGCATCGGCCTTCTGGGCGTCCTGTTCGCGCTCAACCTCTCCATTCAGGGGCTCAACGCCGCGCAGATCGGCCTGCTCGTCGCGGTGGGGCTCTCGGGTGCCGCTGCCGGTACCTTCTTCGTCAGCTTTTGGGCCGACCGGCTGGGCCGCCGGAACAGCCTCCTGCTGCTTTCCGGCTGTGCCGTGGCCGGCGCGATTGGTTTGGCCCTCTTCCAGAATTTCTTCGCTCTGACAGCCGCCTGTTTTATCGGTATGGTCAACGCGATGGGGCGGGAACGGGGCGCCCTCTTCACGCTGGAGCAGACCATCCTTCCGGAAACCACCGGAACCTCCGACCGGACGAAGGCGCTTGCTTGGTACAACGTGCTGTTGGACGCGGGCCAGGCCGTCGGTTCGTTGCTGGGCGGCCTGCCGTTCCTCTTGAGCCGCTGGGCCGATTTAAGCGAGGCGAGCGCGCACCGGGCCAGTTTCAGCCTCTACGCGGGCCTGGCCCTCCTGAGTTTCTTCCTCTATATGCGGTTGAGCCGGCAGGTGGAGGTCCACGCGCCTGTTTCCCGGCAGAAGGTCTCTCCGGCCTCCCGAAAGATCATCACCCGTTTGAGCCTCCTGTTTGGGTTCGACAGCCTGGCCGGAGGATTCCTCCCCGGATCTCTGGTCGCCTACTGGTTCTTCAAACGGTTCGGGATGGGGGAGGAGATGCTGGCCCCGCTCTTCTTTTTCGCCCACATCGCCAATGCCCTCTCCTACCTGGCCGCGGCCTGGCTGTCCAAACGGATCGGGCTGGTCCGGACCATGGTGTTCACCCACACACCGGCCAACCTGTGTCTCATCGCGATTCCGTTCGTCCCTTCAGCGGCGTGGGCCGCGGCGCTCTATCTGGTGAGGGAATGCCTCGTGGAGATGGATGTGCCGACGCGCCAGTCCTACGTGCTGGCAATGGTGGGACCCGGCGAGAGGACGGTCGCGGCCGGCGTGACCAATCTCGTCCGGTTGGCCGCCTGGACCGTGGCCCCCACGCTGGCGGGCGCCGCGATGAAGTCGCTGGCGCTGGGTTTACCTCTCGTCATCGGTGGGAGCATGAAGATTGTCTACGACGCCATGCTCTACTTCTCCTTCCGCCACTTGAAGCCCCCGGAGGAGCGATGAGACAACGCGAGCACGTACAAACTGAGGATGTGTGCCTCACGGCTTTGCGTCCGTGTGCGCTCGAGTTTGTTGTCTCATCGCTCTCGGAGGGGGAAACCATAGCGTGGTTTCCCCCACCGGACTCCCCCATCCAGCAA
>JAUSCU010000097.1 GCA_030651065.1 Candidatus Omnitrophota bacterium
GGCGCAGCTGCCCGCGATGATCCCGGCTCCCGCGCCGGCGAATGGGACGCTGGTGGAGGCGGGGGATCTGCTCAAAACGGTCCGCAAGCTCCAGCTTCAGCCGGACCGGCCGATGGATTACCTCTCCAACCTGACCTGCACCGATTATCAGGACTGCTACGAGGTGGTTTACCACTTCGATTCGACTCATAAGCCGGGGCCCGCGACCCTCCTCAAGGTTCGCACGCCGAAGACAAACCCGGCCGTCCCTTCCTTAATGTCTCTCTTTCCGGGGGCCGACCTGCAGGAACGGGAGGTCTGGGACTTGTTCGGCGTTCGGTTCGACGGCCATCCGAACCTGAAGAGGATCCTGATGTGGGAAGGGTTCGAAGGCCACCCGATGCGCAAGGATTACCTGGAACCGTACTACGAGGCGCCAGGCAAGCTCTTCCCCAGCCGCTGGAAGGAAGGGCATCACCAGAGGGCGGAGGACCGGGCCCGGTTCGGAGACAACGTGACTTACCCGGCCGGTTTCGATCCCGCGCGGTGGGAGGAGCCGTCCGCCAACGATCTTGGGCGGACTCCGGTCACCTCCAAATCGCTTGAAAAACTCAAGACCGACACGTTGGTGATAAACCTTGGGCCGCAGCACCCTTCGACGCACGGCGTCTTCCGGATGCAGGTACGGGTGGACGGGGAGCGGATCGTGGCGCTGGAGCCGGTGATGGGCTACATGCACCGCAACCACGAAAAGATCGCCGAGCGGAACACCTGGCTGATGATCTTCCCGTATACCGACCGGCTTGATTACATCTGCTCAATGGGGAACAACCTGGGCTACGCGATCGCCGTCGAGAAGTTGCTGGGAGTAAAGCCCCCGGAGAGGGCGGAGTACATCCGGGTGATCATGGCGGAGCTGACCCGCGTCGTGAACCACTTCTGGGCGACCGGCTTCCTTCTGAACGACTTGGGGGCTTTCTTCACGCCGGCCCTCTACGCGATCGAGGAACGGGAGCTGATCTTGGACCTGTTCGAGATGGCCGCCGGCTCCCGGATGATGTGCAATTACATGCGCTTCGGCGGCGTGGCAGCCGACCTTCCGGAGGAGTTCCTTCCGCTGTGCAATTCTCTGGTGAACGACCGGCTGCCGAAAGCGATCGAGCAGATGGACCGGTACCTCACCCACAACGAGATCCTGGTCAACCGGTGCCGCAACGTCGGCGTGCTGCCGCGTGACGCGGCGATCGCTTACTCGGCTGCCGGCCCGGTGCTCCGGGCCTCCGGTGTGGAGTACGATGTCCGCAAAGCGGAGCCCTACTCGATCTACGACCGTTTCGACTTCAAAATTCCCACGCTCCCGGATGGGGACGTCTACGCCCGTTACCGGATCCGGATCGCCGAGATGTGGGAATCGCTCAAGATCCTCAAGCAAGCGCTCAAAGAGTTGCCGGGCGGGGAGATCCTGGCCGGCAAGAAGCTCTGGAACATCCGGGTTCCGGCCGGGGAGGCGTACGGCCGGGTCGAGAACCCGAAGGGGGAGCTGGGCTACTACATTGTGTCGGACGGCACCGACCACCCGTACCGCTACCACGTGCGGGCCCCCTCCTTTATCAACCTGACCGCGTTGGAGCAGATGTGCAAGGGACACCTGATCGCCGACGTGGTAGCGATCCTGGGTTCGATCGACATCGTGCTGGGAGAGACCGACCGGTGAGGATCTACGGGATTGAGCTGTTGCGGGGTTTAACGATCACGCTGGGGCATTTCGTCACCAGCTACACAGCCGGTCTTCGCCGGACCTTCTCTAACCGGCAGCGGGGCGCTTTCCGTCAGAATCCCTCCGACAAGGGGGTCTTCACGGTCCAGTACCCGGAGGAGCGTCTGAAACCGCCGGAGCGGTTCCGGGTACTGCCGGTGCTGATCTATGACGGCAAGGAAGAGGAGAAGTGGAAAACGGAGACGGAGCGCTGCACCGCCTGCGGCATCTGCGCGAAGGTCTGCCCGCCGCAATGCATCTGGATCGTGCAGGGGAAGGATGCCTCCACGGGCAAGCCGGTCGCCAAGGCCTCAGAGTTCTTCATTGATGTGGATGTCTGCATGAACTGCGGCTTCTGCGCGGAGTTTTGCCCGTTCGACGCGATCAAGATGGATCACAAATTTGAACTCGGCAGCGGGGAGCGGGACAAGTCCCACATCTTTGATATTGATAAGCTGCACGTCTCCACCGAATATTACGCCCAGACGCATCCGAAGGCCTGGGGCGAGGAACAGGCCCGTAATAAAGCTGCGGCTGATAAAAAGGCAGCGGCCGCAGCCGCTGCTGCTTTGGCCGCCAAGAAACCGCCGGAGACGGCCCCATGAGTGATCGGTTGATCTACTTCTTCCTCGGCCTGTTCGGTCTCGCGGCTCTCGTGGTGCCGCTGCTGCCGATCGTGCTGGCCCGGTTCATCGCGCCGAAGCGGCCCGGTCCGGTGAAGGAGCAGCCGTACGAGTGCGGCATGGAGGTGGAGGGGGACGCCTGGGTCCAGTTCCGGATGCATTATTACGTTTTCGCGATCCTGTTCGTGATCTTCGATGTGGAGGCCCTCTTCCTGTTCCCCTGGGCGGTGATCTTCAAGCAGGCCGGCATCGCGGGATTGTGGGCGATCGGTATCTTCGTTGGGGTGCTGCTGCTGGGCTGGGTCTACGCCTGGCAAGAAGGGGCCTTGGAATGGGAACAGTGATTTTCCCTGAGTGGCTAAATACAATCATCCGCATGGTGATTCCGATGGGGATCATCCTGGCGCTGGCGCCCGTCGGTATGATGTACCTCACCTGGCTGGAGAGGAAAGTGATCGCGCGGATCCAGGACCGGGTCGGCCCGAACCGGGTCGGACCCTACGGGCTCCTGCAGCCGCTGGCGGACGGAATCAAGATGCTGACCAAGGAGGATCTGGTGCCGGAGGGGGCGGACCGGCTTCTACACTTCTTGGCGCCCGTGCTGATCGTGGTGCCGGCGCTCTTCCTTTTTACTCTGCTGCCGTTCGGGCCGGGCTGGGTCGCTGCCCCTTTGAAGACCGGACTGCTCTTCTTCGTCTCGATCGGTTCTCTGGGGACGCTGGCGATCTTCATGGCCGGCTGGGGGTCCCGTAACAAGTTCTCGCTGCTGGGGGCGGTCCGCACGGCCGCGCAACTTATCGCTTATGAGGTGCCGCTGGTTTTGGGCCTGGCTGTGATTCCGATGATCACCGGAACGATGGACTTGGGAGACATTGTACTGGCCCAGCAGGGGAGGTGGTTCATCACGACTCCCTGGGGGGCGGCCGGCTTCCTTATATTACTCACCGCGGGGCTGGCGGAGGTGGCCCGCACGCCGTTCGACCTGCCGGAAGCGGAATCGGAGATCGTGGCCGGTTTCCATACCGAGTACAGCGGCATGAAGTTCGCCCTTTTCTACATGGCGGAGTTCCTGAGCACGCTGGCGTTGGCCGGCCTTCTCTCGACGCTCTTCCTCGGAGGGTGGTGGGGTCCTGTGTTTCCGGGTCCCCTCTGGATGGGATTGAAGACTTTTCTGCTGATCTGCGTGATGATCTGGTTCCGCGGCACCTTCCCCCGGTTCCGGATGGACCAACTGATGGGGTTTGCCTGGAAGGTGATGCTGCCGGTTTCGTTGATGAACCTGCTGGGCGCCGCCTGCTGGGCGTTGATCCCCGGTATCGGGGGTGACCTCATGAGCTTGATCCTGGTGTTCGGCGCGTTCCTGATCACCACGCAGCTCTGGCTGGCGCCGAAGCCGCAGTTGACAAAGAAATGGTCTTCTAGGATATTAGAGCAGCCATGAGCCGGTTCCTAAAAGCAGCTTCGTTGTCCGATCTGCCGCCGGGGGCCGCCACTCTTGTGGAGATTGAGGGCAAAGAAGTCGCCCTCTTCAATCAGGGGGGCACGGTGTACGCGTTGGACAACACGTGCCCGCACGCCGGGGGGCCTTTGGCGGAAGGGACTGTGGGGGAAGGGAAGGTCGAGTGTCCTTGGCATGGCGCGTGTTTTGATTTGAAAACGGGTGCTTCATCGAGCCCGTTGGCGCCCCGGGGAGTGCGGGCGTATCCGGTCCGGGTGAACGGCGCCGACGTCGAGATTGAACTTTAAGGGAGGGTTGAATGTCCTACGTCATTAACGCGAAATGTTTAGGTGAACAATACGCCCAGTGCGTTGAAGTCTGCCCGGTGGATTGCATCTATCCGGGTGAGCACAAGGGCGAGAAGTTCATGGTGATCGATCCGGAGATCTGCATCACCTGCGGCGCTTGCCTGCCGGTTTGCCCGATCGCTGCGATCGTTGAGTCCGAGGATTTTGATCCGGAATTCGCCAAGGTCAACAAAGATCTGTCCCCGACGTTCAAGGGGAATGCGAAGGTCACTCCGCGCCCCAGCAACGACGCGCCCAAGAAACCCGGCAACAAGCTGGTCTAGGTTAGGAGCCGGCTCTTTATGCTCCGCCTGACCCTGCCGGGCGGAGGCCTCACCTCTCTCCAGCTCAAGGCGGCCGCCCAGATCGCTTCTGAACTGGAGCTTGAGTTTTCCAGCCTTACTCCCGGCCGTGCTCTCGATCTGCCGGGCCTCTTGGCCGGTCAAGCCGCCGGCCTTCTTCCCCGGTTCGCTGAAGCCGGGTTCTCCGCGAGCGAGGTTCCCGCCGGATGTTCCGGGATGGAATCCTCCATCGTTCCTGACCCGGATTGCGTGGGTGTCCGCGAGCAGGAACAACCCGGTCTTTTTACGATCGGCGTTCCGGTGCTGGCCGGGAAATTTTCTGTCGGCCAGATGCGCAAAGCGGCCGACGTGGCGGAACGGTACGCCGATGGGAGGCTCCAGCTGACTTCGCGCCAGAATCTCCTGCTGTTGAATGTTCCCAAGGACCGGGTGGTCCAGGCGCTCGAGGGTTTGGAATCGGTGGAGCTCCGGGTCGCCGCCTCCATCTACCGGCGGGGGTTCACGGCTTGCGCCGAGGGAGTGGAGGAGCAGGCCAGGGGACTCCTGGATTATCTTGAGAAACAGGTCCCGCTGAAAGAACCGTTGAGGATCCATTTCAGCGCGGGCGGGTGCAACTGCGAGCAGGTGCTGGAAGCCGATATCGGGCTGCAGGGTACACCTCAAGCAGTTCATCTCTCCGTGGATAGGCGCCTTGTTCCGGGAGTGCCCGGTATCCCGGCCGGAGGGGTCAAGGTCCGTTTGGAAAACCTGCTGGTCTGCTACAAGCGGGACCGAAATCCCGGCGAATCTTTCAGGGAATTCTGCCGGCGGGTCGGCGACGAGGAACTCGCCCGCCTTCTTTCCGAAGAAGCCGCTCACCCCGCGGCATGACCCCACCACTTCGTGGCGGGGTGAAGGCCGTTGTTATCGGCGGAGGGATCACCGGCCTGGCGGTGACGGACGAGCTGACCCGCCGCGGCGTCCGGGTTGACCTGTTGGAGCGCTCCGCGGAGCTTGGGACTGAAGCTTCCTCCGCGGCCGCAGGAATCCTCGCCCCCCAATCGGAAGCCGAAGGGCCCGGTCCGTTCCTGCAGCTGCTTCTGGCCGCCGCGCAGATGATCCCCGAAGCGGTTTCCCGTTTGGAAGCCCTCACCGGAATCTCCGTCGGCCACCGGGTCAGCGGACTGCTGGCGCTGGCCTTCTCCGACGCCGACCGTCAAGCGCTCGAAAAATCCTTGGAATGGCAAACTCAGGCCGGACTGGCCCCCGAGCGGATGGATCCGCCGGCGGTTCGCCGGATAGAGCCGGCGCTGGACGGCCCGGTCCGGGTGGCAGTCTATTGGCCCCAGACGGCGGTGCTGGATCCTCGCCAATTTGTCCGGGCCTACGCGCGGGCCGTAGAGCAGCAGGGAGCTTCCATCCATCTGAACACCGCCGCCCGCAAGGTGGCGGTTCGGGCCGGCCGCGCGGCCGGCGTCGAAACGACGGGCGGCCTAATTGAGGCGGATTGGGTTATCCATTGCGCCGGTCCCTGGGCGGGAGAGGAGATCGGCCTGCCGTTTGGGATGCCCAGCATTCCGGCCCGCGGGCAAATCCTCCAGTTTTCCACCCCGGCTCCGTTGTTCCGGCGGGTAGTCAAGTCTCCTCGTGCTTACCTGGTGCAGCGGGCGGATGGCTGCCTGATCGCGGGGACCACGCTGGAATACGTTGGATTCGACAAGCGGACCACGGAGGAGGGGATCCGGAAGGTTCATTCCGGCGTGAAGGAGATCTCAACGAAAGCCGGTGCTTTGCCGGTGGAATCCTCCTGGGCCGGTTTACGGCCGGATACGCCGGACCATCTGCCGGTGCTGGGTCCCACGCCGTTGGAGGGGTTCCTGGCGGCCTTCGGTCATTTCCGGAACGGGATCCTCCTGGCACCCCTCACCGGCCGGCTGATCGCCGATTGGATCCTGGGTTCCCGGTCCTCCCTGGATCTAGCGCCGTTCGGCATATCCCGCTTTAAGCAGACTTAAGTCCGGTGTAGAATAGATTAATTCCGTAAGTTCCAGTCGGGGCGGGAGTAACGGTTCTCAAGCAGCTGCGAGATCTCCTTTCTTGGAACGGCGCGGAGCGGTTCGCCGGCATCCCAGGCTTTCCGTAGGGCTTTCTTGATCTGTCCTGAAGAAAGGGGCAGGTTGGTTAGGAATCGGGAGTGGTTCCGGCCGCGCCGGTAGGGGGGAGGGCGGGAAGGGAACGCCAGCAGGTTCTCCATTTGAGAGAGATCGAACCGGAGCAGGAAGGTCCCGTGGAAGAGCAGCCAGTTTAGTCCCCGTCGCTGTGAATTTCCGGAGAACTTGAGGTTTCCGAGCGCCAGGTCGGTGGATCCCTGGATGCTCACCGGGTGTGCGAGGTGGGTTTCGAGCGCCCGGCAGTGCCGCTCCAGGATGAACCGGTTGGTCGTCGAGATGTTTTGCAGGGGTCCCGGTTTTCGGATTCGAAGGATCAGCGCGAAGTTCAGGCAGCCGGGACCTTGAAGCACGGCGCCTCCTCCGCTGCAGCGCCGGAGAATTGGGACGCCCCGGGTCCGGCAGTTCCGCGGGCGGGTTTCGGTCCGGTGTGAATTGGACAGGCCGAGCACGACGAAGTGCCGGCGAGGTTCCCAGAATCGCAGCACCTCGCCGGAACCGTCTTGTTCAGCGCGGTGCAGCAGCGCTTCATCGCAGGCGAGGTTCTCTTCTGGAGTGGGCAGCGTGAAATCGAGTATTCTCATCGAGGAACATTATAAGGTGAGCTTGAACACACCCTACATCAATACGATCCCCGCGGATCAGGAGCCGGATTACCCGGGCGACCGGGAAATCGAGCGGCGGATCAAGAGCACCATCCGCTGGAACGCCATGGCGATGGTCGTCAAAGCGAACCGGGTCCAGGACGGGATCGGCGGGCACATCTCCACCTACGCTTCCTGCGCCACTCTGTACGAGGTTGGGTTCAATCATTTCTTCCGCGGAGGGGAGGGGGGGCGGCCGGCCGACATGGTCTTCTTCCAGGGCCACGCTTCGCCCGGCAATTACGCGCGGGCCTACCTGGAACGGAGACTGGACGCCCAGCAGCTCCACCATTTCCGGCAGGAGCTGGCGGAAGGGGGCGGGCTCTCTTCCTACCCGCACCCGTACCTTATGCCGGAGTTCTGGCAATTCCCCTCGGTCTCCATGGGATTGGCCCCGATCCTCTCCATCTATCAGGCCCGCTTCAACCGGTACCTCAAGGCGCGTGGTTTTCTAAAAGCCGAAGAGCCGAAAGTCTGGTGTTTCGTGGGGGACGGCGAGTCGGACGAACCGGAATCGCTGGGAGCGCTGACACTGGCCTCTCGTGAGGGTCTCGACAACCTGGTCTGGGTGGTCAACTGCAACTTGCAGCGGCTGGACGGCCCGGTGCGCGGAAACGGGAAGATCATCCAGGAGCTGGAGGCGGTTTTCCGGGGCGCGGGTTGGAATGTGATCAAGGTGATCTGGGGTTCCAATTGGGACCCGTTGCTCCAGGCTGACCCCGGTGGCTTGCTGGTTCGCCGGATGGAAGAGGCGGTAGACGGCGATTACCAAAAATACTCGGTGGAGCCGGGCAGCTACGCTCGCAAACATTTCTTCGGAAAATACCCGGAGCTGATGGGGCTGGTCAACTCCATGACCGATGAGCAGATCCACAAGCTTTTGCGGGGCGGCCATGATCCGCGCAAGGTACACGCCGCTTACAAGGCGGCCATGGAGCATACGGGCTCTCCGACCGTGATTCTGGCCAAGACCGTCAAAGGATACGGCCTCGGCGAGGCGGGCGAAGGGCGCAACATCACGCACCAGCAGAAGAAGCTCAACGAGAAAGAGCTGAGGGAGTTCCGGGCCCGGTTTAACATCCCCTTGAGCGACGAGGAAGTGGTGGAAACCCCGTTCTACCGCCCGGCGATCGACAGCCCGGAGACGCGGTACCTGCTGGAACGCAGGAAGAAGCTCGGCGGGTTTCTGCCGGCCCGGCGGACCGTTTCCGAGAAACTGGCCGTGCCGGAGAGAGAGTTCTACGAAGAGTTCTTCAAGGGGACCGAGAAGGTGTCGGTCTCCACGACGATGGCGTTCGTCCGGGTCTTGTCCAAACTGCTCCGGGACAAGGAGATCGGCCGGCGGATCGTCCCGATCATCCCCGACGAGGCCCGCACCTTCGGCATGGACGCGCTGTTCCGCCAGATCGGGATCTATTCCCAGAAGGGCCAGCTCTACGAGCCGGTGGACAAGGAGACGCTGCTCTATTACCAGGAGTCGAAGGACGGCCAGCTGCTGGAGGAGGGGATCACGGAGGCGGGTTCCATGTGCTCCTTCATCTCGGCCGGGACGACTGCCGCCAACCTCGGCTTCCCGATGATCCCGTTCTTCATCTATTACGCGATGTTCGGGTTCCAGAGGATCGGGGATCTCATTTGGGCGGCCGGTGACATCCGGGCCAGGGGGTTCATGCTGGGGGCCACGGCCGGGCGGACCACCTTAAACGGCGAGGGGCTGCAGCACCAGGACGGCCACAGCCACCTGGCGGCCACCGCAATCCCCACCCTCTATGCTTACGATCCGGCCTTTGCCTACGAGATCGCGGTGATTGTCTGGGACGGATTGAAGCGGATGTACGGGCAGGGAGAAGAGGTTTTCTACTACATCACCCTCTACAACGAGAACCTTCCGATGCCGCCGATGCCTGCCGGTGTCGAAGAGGGAATCCTGCAGGGACTTTACCGGTTCAAGAAGGGCAAGGCCGGCACCGTGAAAAAGGGGCACTTGCTGGCCAGCGGTCCGCTGGTCCAGGAGGCGATCCGGGCGCAGGAGATCCTGGGTGGGCGTTACGGGGTCTCGGTGGATGTCTGGAGCGCCACCAGCTACAAGCGGCTTCGGGCCGGCGCGCTGGAGGCCCAGCGCTGGAATAGGCTGCATCCCGCGGAACCGCCCCGACGTTCCTACGTGGAATCCCTGCTGCAAAAAGAGCAGGGGGTCTTCGTGGCCGTTTCCGATTACATGAAAGCGGTCCCCGAGCAGATCGCCGCCTGGGTTCCCGGCGGGCTGACGGTGCTCGGGACCGATGGCTTCGGCCGCAGTGATACCCGGGCGAACCTGCGCCGGTTCTTTGAGGTGGACGCCGAATCCATGGTGATTGCCACGCTTCATTCCCTCCAGCAGAAAGGCCAAATCAAGCCGGCAGAGGTGGCGCAGGCGATCCGGGACCTCAAGGTGGATCCCGAGAAGGCCCACCCGCAGATGGCGCTTTGATGGAGATCCGGCTTCCGCAGCTGGGTGAAGGGGCCGATTCCGGCACCGTCGTGAGCGTGATGGTTTCAGTGGGGGACAAGGTCCGGAAAGATCAGACCCTCCTGGAGCTGGAAAACCAAAAGGCGGTTGCTCCCATCCCGGCCCCCGCGGCCGGCACCGTCGCCAAAATCCATGTCAAGCAGGGAGACGTCGTTTCGGTCGGACAGCTGCTGATGACATTGCAGGCGGATGAGGCCGAGCCGCACCAGCGGCTCGGCACTTCCTCGGCAGCGAGGACTGTGCCGCCTCGGTCGCCGGTGGGCCAGTTGGCCGCTCAAAGGGTCACTTCCTCCTCAGGTTTTCCTCCGCCCGCTTCCCCCTCCATTCGGAAGATGGCCCGGGAGCTGGGAGTGGACCTCTCCAAGGTGCCGGGCAGCGGGCACGGCGGGCGGATCACTCCGGAGGATGTCCGGCATTACCTTGAGGCTCTACAGAACGGCGCTGTACAGAAACATGCGTCGCTCCCTGTAACTGATTTTTCAAAATGGGGACCGATCCGCCGCAAGCCCTTCACTCCCACGCGCCAGGCGATCGCCCGGGCCATGGAGGATTCCTGGAGGAACATCCCGCACGTGACGCTGTTCGATGAAGCGGATGTCTCCGGGATCCAAACCCTCATCAAAAAACACGGGCCCGCCTATGAAAAGAAAGGGCTGCGCCTGACGCTGACCGGCTGCGTGATCCGGGTTCTCTCCTCTTTGCTTAAGAAGCATCCGGTCTTTAATTCCAGCCTGGATGAAAACTCGAAAGAGATCGTCCTCAAGGACTACGTCCATATCGGCGTTGCCGTCGACACTGAAGCGGGGCTGCTTGTCCCGGTGCTGCGGGACGCCGACAAAAAAAACGTGAGCGAGATTTCCCGCGCCCTGCAGGATCTGGCGGAGAAGGCCCGTTCCCGCGCGTTGGCCGCCGGGGATCTGCAGGGGGGCACCTTCACGATCTCCAACCAAGGCGGCATCGGCGGCGGGCATTTCACGCCGATCATCCACCGGCCGGAAGTGGCGATCCTCGGGCTGGGAAGAGCAAAGCTCAGGGAAGGGAAACAGCTGCTTCCGCTGGCGGTTTCGTTCGATCACCGGGTGCTCGATGGCGCGGACGCGGCCCGCTTCATGCGGGATCTCGTGGAGGCGCTTGAGGGTTTCCCGGAATCAGAGGTAGCGGGATGAGTCCCCACTCGCCGGTCGCGGCCGATCTCGTGGTATTGGGCGCCGGACCCGGCGGATACGCGGCCGCCTTCTACGCGGCCGATCTCGGTAGGAAGGTGATCCTGGTTGAGCAGGAGAAGCGCCTCGGAGGCGTCTGCCTCAACGCGGGCTGCATCCCCTCGAAAGCGCTGCTCCACGCGACGGAGCTGGTCCGCGAATCCCGTGTTTCCGCCAAGCGGGGGATCCGGTTCGCGGAGCCGCAGATTGACCTGACTCAACTCCGGGCCTGGAAAGAGGGCATTCTGGAAAAACTGGGGGGCGGCATCCGGACGCTCGCGCAGCGCCGGGGGGTCGAGGTGGTACGGGGAAGGGGCTACTTTGAGGATTCGCGGACTCTTCGGGTCGAGACCGAGTCGGGCCAGAAGTTCATCCGGTTCGAGGCGGCGATCCTGGCGGTGGGCTCGAAGCCGGCGCTGCCGGCCGCGTTCGACCTGGGAAACCCGCGGGTCATGACCTCCACGGAAGCTTTGGACCTAGAGGAGATCCCCCAGGACCTGCTGGTGGTCGGCGGCGGCTACATCGGTTTGGAGCTGGGCACTGTCTATGCCGCTCTCGGAAGCAAAGTGGTGATGGTGGAGGCGACCGGTTCGCTGCTTTCCGGAATGGACCCGGACCTGGTCCGCCCGGTCCAGCAGGCCGCGCAGGCCGCGTTCAGCGAAATCCGGTTCAACGTGAAGGTCTCGAAGATGTCCACCCATGGCAAGCAGATCAAGGTGGTGATGGAGACGGCCGGCCAGAAAAAAGAAGAGATGTACGACCGGGTGCTGGTCTCCATCGGGAGAGTGCCCCTTTGCGAGAATCTGGGACTTGAAAACACGAAAGTGGCGCGCGATGGAAAAGGGTTCGTGCAGGTCAATGAGAAGCAGCAGACGGCCGATCCGGCGATCTACGCGATCGGCGACGTCGTAGGGGGCGCGATGCTGGCCCACAAGGCCTCCAAGGAGGCGCGCGTCGCGGTTGAGGCGCTGACCGGTGAGAATGTTTCTTCGAGGGAGGCCCTCATCCCGGCGGTGGTCTTCACCGATCCGGAGTTGGCGTGGGTCGGGCTGACGGAATCGGCCGCCGCTGCTAAAAATATCCCGGTGGAGGTGGCTCGCTTCCCTTGGGCTGCTTCGGGGCGGGCCCTCACGCTGGACCGGCCCGATGGGTTGACGAAGCTGATCCTGGAGCCGGGCACGGAGCGCCTGTTGGGCGTTGGGATCGCCGGCCACGGAGCCGGGGAGCTGATCAGCGAGGGGGCGCTGGCGATTGAGATGGGGGCGACCGCCCGGGACCTGGCGGAAACGGTCCACCCGCATCCCACCCTTTCCGAGACGCTGATGGAATGCGCCGAGTCTTTTTACGGCACCTCCACCCACCTGTTCCTGCGGAGGAAATCATGAAAGCATTGGTGACTGGAGGAGCGGGATTCATCGGATCCCACCTCGCCGAGGCGTTGGTAAAACGGGGCGACCGGGTCCGGATCGTGGATAACCTGTCGGCTGGAGTGCTCAAGAACTTGAAGGGCGTAGCGAACCACGTGGAGTTCATCCGGGGCGACATTAGAAACGAGAATCTCCTGCGCCGGGCCGTCAAGGGGGTGGAGGTGATCTTCCACCAGGCCGCGTTGCGATCGGTCCCGAAATCGGTCGATAATCCGGCCGCCTACCATGAGGTCAACGTGACCGCCACCTTTCACTTGCTGCGGTTGTCTAAGGAAGCCGGTGTCCGCCGGATTGTCTACGCCTCTTCCAGTTCCATTTACGGGGACCACACGCCGTTGCCCCAGAGCGAGCAGATCCTGCCCAGGCCGCAGTCCCCCTATGCCGCCTCGAAGCTGGCGATGGAGGTCTACTGCACGATGTTCACCCGGCTCTACGGGCTGGAAACGGTTGGTCTGCGCTACTTCAATGTCTTCGGGCCGAGGCAGTCCCTGGAGAACAAGTACGCCGTGGTGGTACCGAAATTTATCACCTCGATGCTGGCCGGAGAGCATCCCCCGATCCACGGCGATGGCCGCCAAACGCGTGATTTCACTTACGTGGCCAACGTGGTGCACGCCAACCTTCGGGCCGCTCTGGCCCGCAAGGGGGCGGGAGAGGTGTTCAACGTGGCCAGCGGAACCCGGCATTCGGTGCGGGAGCTGGCGGAACTGATCCGGAAGATCCTTGGGGTGAAGATCGCTCCGAAGTTCGGTCCGAAACGGAAAGGGGACGTTCTGCACACCTGGGCCGACATCCGAAAGGCGAAGCGGCTGCTGGGCTACCGGCCCATCGTCCCCTTTGAAGAGGGCGTGCGGCGGACCGCCGACTGGTTCACCCGCAACCGGAATGAATGGAACCTGGAATCCTCTTGAGGGGGACCACAATCTGGTTTACCGGCCTCCCCTGTTCGGGCAAGAGCACCCTGGCTCGGCTGACGTTTGAGAAGCTCGGCGGACTGGGATTGCCGGTGGAGTTCTTGGACGGGGACGACTTCCGGAAGCATTTCAGCGCCGGCGTCGGTTTTTCGAAAGAAGAACGGTCGAGCCACCTGAGGCGGGTTTCCACTCTTTGCCGGCTGTTGAACAAGCACGGCGTCATCGTGGTCGCGTCGTTTATTTCACCCTACCGGGAGAACCGGGAATACGCGCGCGGCTTGATTGGGGACCGCTTCGTGGAGGTGTTCACCGACTCTTCGGTGGAGGTTTGCATGAAGCGGGATGTGAAGGGAATGTACAAGAAAGCGATGGCCGGGGAGATCAAGCAGTTCACAGGCGTGTCGGATCCCTACGAGCGGCCCGAGCATCCGGAGCTCTTGCTCAAGACCGATTTGGAAGCGCCGGAAGAGAGTCTGGTTAAATTGATGAACCTGCTGCGCGACCGCTACGGGATCCCGGTCCCATGAAATCCAGCTGGAAGCGTTTTCACCAGCCGCGATTCATCCTGTTTTACCCGCTGGGGGCCTGCTTCCTCCTCGTTGGCCACGTTACGGAGGTTACCCTTCGGTCCGGCATCGCCTTGATCATCGTGGGGGAGGCCATTCGTTGCTGGGCCAACGGCACCATTGGTCAAGCGAAAGTGAACCGGGGGGGCTCTGGCCGGTTGATCACCGCCGGTCCTTATGCTTTTGTGCGGCATCCCCTTTATCTGGGGACCTTCCTGATCGGGTCCGGTTTCGCCTTCGTGATTGGAAATCTCTGGCTGGGGCTCGCGGCCGCGGGATGTTTCATCGCTGCCTACCGCTCCAAGATCGCGCAGGAGGAGAAGCTCCTGGGGGAAGAATGCGGACCGGAATATTCCCTGTATCGGGCGTCGGTTCCGGCCCTTGTGCCGATGGGGTTTCCCTACCGTCGCCGGTTGGGCCGCTGGTCCTGGAGCGGCGTCCTGGCCAGCAAGGAATGGAAGACCGTTTTCTGGCTGATCATTTTTGTCATCCTGCTGTATTTCTGGGAAGAGACGGTCCAGGAAAGGGAATGGTTTCTGGATGAGCGGTTCGCGTTCCGGCTCTCCTTGCTGATCCTGGTCCTGGTCATCGCCATCGCGGACGGCATCTTCCAGCTCACTCAATCCCGTTTTAAAAATGGTTCCCATCCTTCTCCCCGCTCTTGAGGTTTACGCGGAGAAGCACGGTAGCCCTGAGAGCCGGCTTTTCCGGGATCTGGCCCGCGTCACGCGCGCCAAGACCGCCTGTCCGCAGATGCAGGTGGGACACCTGGAGGGCGGTTTCCTGCGCCTAATGGTCAAGATCGCCCGGGCGAAGCGGGTGCTGGAGATCGGCACCTTCACCGGATACAGCGCGCTCGCCATGGCGGAAGGCCTGCCCACCGGCGGGCGGCTGATCACTTGCGACCTGGACCCGGTCGCCACCCGGATCGCGCGGGCCACCTGGGGCAAGAGCCCGCACGGAAAGAAGATCGAGCTCGCGTTGGGTCCGGCCCTTGGAACGATCCGGAAGCTGAAGGGCCCCTTCGACCTCGTTTTCATTGATGCCGATAAGGAAAACTACCTTCGCTACTGGAATCTGTGCGTTCCGAAGGTCCGGCGGGGCGGGGTCCTTTTGGCCGACAATGTCCTCTGGAGCGGCCGGGTGCTGCGCCCGAAAGACCGCACGACCCGGGCGATCGCGGCCTTCAACCGGTTTGTGGCCTCCGACCGCCGGGTGGAGGCGGTAATGCTGACGATCCGGGACGGCGTCACGCTGGCCTTCAAGCGATGAAAACAGACGCCCTGGTGGAGCAGTTGAAATGGCGCTACGCCGTCAAGAAGTTCGACCCCTCCCGGAAGATCCCGGCGGAGCAATGGCAGGCGCTGGAATCAGCGCTGGTCTTAAGTCCCTCCTCCTTTGGCCTGCAACCGTGGCGCTTCATCGTAGTGAGCGACTCAGCCGTCCGGAAACAGCTTCGGGCGGTTTCCTGGAACCAAGCCCAGGTGGTGGAGGCCTCCCACCTGGTGGTCTTCGCCATCAAGAAGGACCTGAACGCCGCCGATGTGGAGCGCTTCGTCCGGCGCATCGCCCAGGTGCGCGGCGTGAGCGCGGAGTCGTTGAGCTCCTATGAACAGATGATGCTGGATTTCGTGGCCCAGGCGGGGAAGGGCCTCGACATCAACGCCTGGTCAGCCCAGCAGCTCTATATCGCGATGGGTGTTTTTATGACCGCCGCGGCGGTGCTTGGCATTGACACCTGCCCGATGGAGGGAATCGAGCCCGACTCCTACGACAAGATCCTGGGCCTGGGCTCTCAGGGTTTCCACACGCTGGCCGCCGCCGCGGCGGGCTACCGCGCGGCGGACGACAAATCCGCCCGGCTCGCGAAGGTGCGGTACGAGACGAGCGAGGTCATCACCCACGTTGGGCGATCCTAATGAAAAAACTGTTTGTTGAGACCTACGGTTGTCAAATGAATGTGAGGGACTCGGAGGAGGTGACCGGGCTCCTGTTGGAGAAGGGGTACGCCCTGACGGACTCCGAGGAGGAGGCCGACGTGATCCTCTTTAATACCTGCTCGATTCGCGAACACGCCGAGGACCGGGTCTGGTCCAACGTGGGGGCGCTGCGGGAAATGAAGAAGCAGCGGCCGGAGCTGATCATCGGCGTGATGGGCTGCATGGCGAAAGCGCAGAACCAGAAGATCTTCAAGCGGATGCCGCACGTGGATTTTATCTCCGGGCCGGCGCAGTTGTACGAAGTGCCGGAGCTGATCGAATCCATTCACGAGGAACGCCGCCCTATGCAGGCGATCCAGGAGAAGCGGCGCAGTGAATTCCAGACGATCTCTTACCATTCGGGAAAGATC